>CAXBGV010000022.1:0-16144 GCA_963975235.1 uncultured Flavobacterium sp.
TAAATACTTGATAGACTACTATTTTATTCTCAGTCAATTCTTCTTGTTGTTCCTTCATTTTTACATCTTTAATTTTACATGCTGCAAGAAGCAGCGCAAGCGTTAATCCTAGTAGTACTATCTTTTTATTTATCATCATCTCTGGTTATCACATAAAATTTCTTTGGGATCCAAATTTTGGTCCACAAAACAGCATCAAGTTTTAAATTTACTGTATTTTTTTTAAAATCCATACGCAACAACTGTTACAATAATTACCTAAATGTCATCCTTAGCCAACTACAACGTGTGAGTAACACCATATGTTTATAACTTCTGTACATTGTTATTTAAAAAATAAAGATAACAAAACAACAACTATAAATAAATCCTAATATCGATTAGGATTGTTTCCTTTTTCATAAATTTGACAAAAAATAAATCCATTGAATAAATTCTTTTTTTTACTATACTGCAACCTTACTTTATTAAGCAGCAATGCCATTTTCGCGCAAGCGCCTAAGAAAATAAATGTAGAGCACTCTGACTATTTTGATGTCAATCAAACTACTACACCTGATGCTGTCTTATTAACAGGAAATGTTAGAGTAAACCATGATGGTGTTGTTTTAACTTGCAATAAAGCATACTATTTTCAAAAGGAAAATTACATAAAAGCTTTTGGGAATGTACAACTAGTGCAAGGCGATACTTTATTTTTGAATAGTAAATATGCAGAATACAGCGGTAATGCAAAAAAAGCTTTTGCAACCGGTGACGCTTTCATGAGTTCCCCTGATGCGACTCTGGCAACTGATACTATCAATTTTGATCGCAATACTCAAGAAGTATTTTATAATACAAAAGGAACTATCGTTAATAAGGATAACACGCTTGTTAGTAAGGCTGGAAAGTACTTTGTCAATCAAAAAAAGTTTCAATTTTTAACTGCAGTTACCATTACCAACAAAACCTATGTTATAAAGTCTAATCATTTAGATTATTACACTAATTCAGGCCATTCCTATTTATTTGGTCCCTCTACTATCACCAGTAAATCAAATTATATTTATACTGAAAAAGGCTTTTATGATACTAAAAAAAATCTAGCTCATTTTCTTCGAAAATCATATATCAAATACGATGACCGCCTCATTCAGGGTGACAGTTTGTACTACGATCGAAATAAAGAATTTGCATCAGCAACCCGAAATGTAAAAATCACCGATTCTGTGAACCGAGGTATTGTAAAAGGACATTACGCCGAAATTTACAAACAAAAAGACTCCATGTTTGTAACCAAAAGAGCAGTGGCAGTTAATTTTGTCGAAAACGACTCTGTTTACATTCACGGCAAAAGATTAATGGTTACTGGAAAAGAAGATAATAGAATTATTAGAGCTTACAATAATGTCCGTTTTTACAAAACAGATATGAGCGGAAAATGTGATTCGATCCACTCTAGTGCAAAAAATGCTCTAACAAAGTTAATTGGAAACCCTATTCTGTGGAATGGTGATAACCAAATTACAGGTGATCTTATGCATTTACTTGGTAATAATACTACTAGAGAACTAGACTCATTAAAAGTACTTAACAACACATTTTTGGTCTCCAAAGACACATTAGGCACGGGTTATAATCAAGTTAAAGGACTCAACCTCTTTGGGAAATTTAAAGAAGGGCAGCTGCATGATGTCGATATTATCAAAAACACAGAGGTGATTTATTATATGCGAAATGACGATAAAGAGCTCATAGGCATCAATAAAAACAAGAGTAGTAAAATCAATTTAATTTTTGAAGATAAGGCGATCGAGACTATTACCTTTTTCAATCAAGTTGATGGCGATATTTTTCCCGAGACAGAATTACCTGAAAACGGTCGAGTATTGCGAGGCTTAGAATGGCGAGGAGATGAACGGATAAAAAATAAGGACGATATTTTTAGTCAGGAAGAAAATGATCTCAATGATAAGATGATAAAAGAAGGAAAAGCCGAAGAAGCTAAAAAGAATACACCATTGAAGATTAGAAAAGAAACTTTAGACTACGATAAAAAGAAACAGCCTAAATAACACCCTAATAGTTACTTCATAGCGACAAAAAAGACACTAGAATATTTAAATTTAGTACAGTTGAACAACGATTTTTTAAAATACCAAGCGCAAACATCACCCTATCCGCTAGGAATGGAAGTTTCTCATGCAATAGGGTCTTACATATACGATACAAATAATAAAAAATACTTAGATTTTGTCGCAGGAGTATCTGCTTGCACATTAGGCCACCAACCACCAAGGGTCAACCAAGCGATCAAAGATCAACTGGATAAGTACTCCCATGTGATGGTGTATGGTGAATATTCACAAAGTCCTGCAGTAGAATATTGTAAGCTAATGGCTTCTTTATTACCCGAACCATTAAATAAAACCTATTTAGTCAACTCTGGTACAGAGGCGATAGAAGGCGCACTAAAGCTAGCACGCCGAGTGACCGGTCGAAGCCAACTCATTTCATGTCACAACGCATACCACGGAAACACGATGGGATCAATGAGTGTCATGGGATTTGAAGAGCGCAAGCAAGTATTTAGGCCCTTAATTCCTGATGTCGATTTTATTACCTTTAATAACAAAGCAGATTTAGAGAAAATAACTTCTAAAACGGCAGGAGTATTACTCGAAACGATACAAGGTGGCGCCGGATTTATACAGCCTCATAATGATTTCTTGAAAAAAGTTAGAGAGCGATGTACCGCAGTAGGAGCCGTAATGATTTTAGACGAAATCCAACCTGGCTTTGGTCGCACTGGAAAATTATTTGGATTCCAAAATTATGATGTGGTACCTGATGTGGTTGTAATGGGCAAAGGAATGGGCGGCGGAATGCCTGTAGGTGCTTTTACAGCATCGGCATCGATGATGGATTTATTGAGTGATAATCCCAAATTAGGTCACATCACAACCTTTGGCGGGCACCCTGTCATTGCGGCAGCCTGTCTCGCTACATTGAAAGAAATAACTGAGACAGATTTAATGCAGCAAGCTATCGAAAAGGAAATACTTTTTAAATCGCTTTTGGTACATCCTTTGATACAAGAAATAAGAGGAAAAGGGTTAATGTTAGCAGCAATGACCAGTAGTCCAGACATTACAAACGAGGTTATCTTAAAATGCCAAGACCGTGGTCTAATATTATTTTGGCTCCTTTTTGAAGGCTGCGCTATACGTATTACACCTCCCTTGACAATCTCTGAAGAGGAAATAAGGGAAGGTTGTGCTATAATAATAGAAGTGATGGACGAGGTCCTAATGACGATTGAAAAATAAGTACCCTGAACAATGCACATTAACTTTTGATTGATTGTTAATTAAATTGTTCACAACAATTCAAATTTTTCTTCACAAAAATAGTAAGGAACCCTACCTTTAAAGTAGGCTAAATTCAAAAAAACAAGTATGCAATTAAGCAACGAAGAAGAAGATTACAGCAAATCACTATCCAAATTTGAGTCTATGTTGAAAACCAACAAAGTACTCTTTTTTGACTCAGAAGAATTTGAAGAAATAATAC
Organism: uncultured Flavobacterium sp.; assembly: GCA_963975235.1. Taxonomy (GTDB): domain Bacteria; phylum Bacteroidota; class Bacteroidia; order Flavobacteriales; family Flavobacteriaceae; genus Flavobacterium. Next base: position 3,556 of record CAXBGV010000022.1, read on the forward strand.
TTCATTATCTCGATATGGGAAAGGCCGCTCTAGCTAAAAAAGCGTTAAAATTAGCCTTAGATCAACACCCCAAATCTACTGGTTTAAAACTAGTACAGGTAGAGATGTTGGTATATGACGACAAACTAGAAATTGCAGAAAAACTCTTGAACGAACTGTATGCAATTGAACCGAATAACGAAGAAATTTATATTCAAAAAGCAAACATTTGTTCCAAAAGAGACCAGCATGAAAAAGCGGTCGAATTACTAAAGATAGCCCTACAGTTCACTGATGATTATGCCGATGTCTACAACTTAATTGGGATGGAGTACTTATTCATGGACAATTTTGAAATGGCAAAACAGAATTTCATTAAGTGTCTTGAGGAAGACCTAGAAGATCAATCAGCATTGTATAATGTTGTGTATTGTTTTGAGTTTTTGGATCAAAACTTAGACGCTATAGCCTTCCTAAATACATATATCGATAAAAACCCGTATAGTGAAATTGCTTGGCATCAAATGGGACGATTGTATTATGGTGTCGAAGATTATGAAAATGCCATTCGTGCGTTTGACTATGCAACCCTTATCGATGATGAGTTTTTAGGCGCTTTCATGGAAAGAGCTAAGGCTTGTGAGCGTCTAAAACGATATGAAGAAGCTATTGCAAGCTATACAAGAACGATCGAACTAGACGATGCTACATCATACGCCTTACTACGTATAGGTAAGTGTCACGAAAAACTAGGAAATACAGCTCTAGCCTTGCAATTTTACAATAATACGGTACACGAAGATCCACTACTTGATAAAGGATGGATTGCTATTACTGATTTTTATGTACGCCAAAAAAACTATCAAAAAGCATTGTTTTATGTCAATAAAGCGCTTGCAATCGACAATCAAAATAATTTGTATTGGAAGCGTTATGCTACTATAAACAAACAGATGAACTTTTTTGAGGAAGCTGAATTTGGTTTTAGAAAAGCAGTTGAATTTGGTGATACCGAATTAGATACTTGGTTATTTTGGGTTGACATCTTACAGTTCCTAGGTGAATTTGAAAGCGCTATTCAGACCTTGTTGCAAGCCACTGAATTTTATCCCGAAGAAAACGAGATCGAGTATCGCCTTGCTGGAATTTATTTTATGATTCAGGATACAACAAAAGCTAAATTTCACTTAAGCAACGGATTGCAATTAAAATTTGATAATTACATTTTGATAGAAGACCTTTTTCCAGTAGTTTGGTCTAATAAAGCAGTTCAGAACTATATTGCCAAATACAAAAAAATAGAATGAGGGACACTATAAAAAAACGTTTTGGCTTACTAGGACGCAATATTAGCTACTCGTTCTCAAGAGGGTACTTTTCAGCTAAATTCCAAAGCGAGAATTTAGCAGGCTGTACTTACGAAAATTTTGATTTACAAGATATTAGCGAATTCCCTGCAGTAACAGCAAGAGGGAATGATATAAAGGGAATCAATGTTACTATACCTTACAAGGAAGAGGTCATGCCTTATTTAGACTCCTTATCTAAAAAAGCTGCACGTATTGGAGCAGTAAACACAATAAAGATCACAAAAAAAGGAAAACTAAAAGGATACAATACCGATTATTACGGATTTAAGAAATCGATACAACCCCTTTTAAAACCGCATCATCAAAGAGCGCTAATATTAGGTACCGGAGGCGCATCAAAAGGAATCGCTTTTGCACTAGAGGAGCTGGGTATTACGTATACTTTTGTCTCTCGAGGAGGTAAAGAGAACACCATTGATTACGCAAGTCTAACTGCTATTACGTTTGATAATTACCAAATTGTAATTAACTGCACCCCTATTGGTACAAGCCCTGACATTGACGCATCTCCTGCTATACCATACGAGTTATTTACGGATAAACATATTGCTTACGATCTCATTTATAACCCTGAAGAGACAATGTTTTTGCGCCAAGCACAAGCAGAAGGCGCGACCACCAAGAATGGTTATGATATGCTAGTGTATCAAGCTGAAAAATCATGGGAAATTTGGAATAAATAAATATTTACCTATAAATAATTACATCCTGTTGTAACTACACTAGCGAGCTAGCGGAGTTAAAACAGGATTTTTTGATCAATAGCAACAGCGAATTGAAGCATTATTACCTAGCCCTGATAGGAACGGCATCCTTTTTTATCTCCTTTTTAGAGATAAAAAAGATAGAGTGGATAGCAGGAAACAGCTCCAAAAACAACTAAACCTCAGTGTAAAACGACTATAAATAAAGGATTTATTTTGTAATTTCCTGCTGCTTTACTATCTTTCGTCACCTATAATTGAGTACGAACCTTAAACATTGAAAAAATGTTAGAAGAAACGAATGATAACCTGCAAGAAGCAGATGGAAATGTAATAAGCGCATCGACGGAATCCAACCCATCTGAAAACGCTGTAATAGAAGACGCGATAACTACTGAAGAAGTAAGTAGTGTAGATGCCAACACATCAGAAGACGTAGCTGATGCTACTACTGTTGTGGAGCACGAAAACCAAAAAGCCTTGAGTGCTATTGACGATTCAAATGCCGAGGAAGGTGAAGATGAAACAATTAGAGAACGTCATGAAATACCGATGCTTGCCTATGATACCTTATCGATGGAGGCGCTTGTAACCGAATTACAACAACTGGTTGCTACGGACAAAGTACTATCTATAAAAGAACATGTTGAGGAAATAAAGAAGGTGTTTTTAGCCAAATTCAATCATTTTATTGAAGAGAAGAAAGAAGAATTTCATGCTGAAAATCCAGATACGACGGAAGATTTTCATTACCACTCCCCGCTTAAGGTGAAATTTGATGAAAGTTATTCGAAATACAGAGATAATAAAAATGCCCATTTTAAGAGCTTACAAACAAATTTACAAACAAATCTAGAAAACAGATTAGCAGTGGTAGAGGAGTTGAAAGAGCTTATAAATCCTAATGAAAATATTAAGGATACCCTAAAACACTTTAATGAACTGCGAGAACGATGGAAAAATGCAGGTCCGATTCCGAAGGACAAGTACAACCACGTGTGGAATAATTACCATTTTCATGTCGAAAATTTTTACGATTACTTGCACCTCGATAGAGAAGCGAGAGACTTAGACTTTAAACACAATCTGGAATTAAAGCAAAAAATAGTTGCTCGTGTAGAGGAATTAGTTCAGGAAACAGATGTGAATAAAGCATTTAGGGAATTACAAGATTTACATAAAATATGGAAAGAGGACATAGGACCTGTTTCAAGAGAGCATAGAGATGCGATATGGAATAAGTTTAGTGATTTGACCAAACAAATGCACGACAAGCGAGAGCTTTTATTTGAAAAAATGAGAGGTACTGAACTCGAAAACTTAGAGAAGAAAAAAGAGATTATAAGCCAGATAGAAAATTTGGCTACCATAAAAGTTAATGCTCATTCGCAATGGTTGGGGCAAATTGAAAAAGTAGAAGTTTTAAGAACTGCTTTTTTTGAGGCAGGAAAAGTGCCATCGGAAGTTAATGAAGCAACATGGGATGCTTTTAAAACTGCTGTGAGAAATTTTAATGCATTTAAAAACTCGTTTTACAAGGACATTAAAAAAGAACAAAACGATAATTTAGCTAAAAAAAATGCACTTGTTGCAAAAGCGCAAGAGCTGAAAGACAGCGAAGATTTTGCGGCTACTACCCCGGTAATGAAACAAATTCAAGAGGAGTGGAAGAAAATAGGTCATGTTCCTAGAAAATACTCCGACAAAATTTGGGCTGAATTTAAAGCAGCTTGCAATGCTTATTTTGACAAGTTAAAAGAACATAAAAGTGAGGATAATGCTGAAGAAGTGGCTGCTTTTGAGAAAAAGAAGGCTTACTTAGAGGAATTGCGCGCTTTTGAGTTAGTAGGAGACCACAAAACAGATCTTGACGCAATCAAACTGCACATAGAAAACTGGAAAAGTATAGGTAAAGTTCCTTTCCCGAGAAGACACATTGAAGGTAAATTCAACAAGATTTTAGATGCTCTTTTTGATAAGTTAAGCTTGAGCAAAAAAGATTCAGATATGATGCGCTTTACCAATAGAATTGATGGTTTATCTGATAGTAATGACACAAGAAAATTAGAAGGTGAGAAAATTTTCATCATTCGTAAAATTGAAGAAGTACAAAATGAAATTTTTCAATTGGAGAACAATATCCAGTTTTTTACAAATACTAGAAATGCTAAAAAAGAGAACTCAATTGTTTTAGAAGTTCGTAAAAACATTGCAATTCATAAGGAAAGCCTAGAAACTTGGAAAGAAAAACTAAAACAACTTAGAAATTTAAATCAAGAATAATTTTTGATTTAACTAAATTCTGAACCTCATCCTATTAATTAGTTTGAGGTTTTTTTTTGACTTGAAATTGGCAAAGTCAATATCTCAGTATATTTGAATATGATAATTATCATTTTACTTCTAGGCTAATGCCCTTACTTTTGAGGTTAGTAAAATGATAGATGATGAAAAAATCCCTGATTCAAAAATACAACGTGCCAGGCCCTAGATACACTAGTTACCCAACAGTTCCTTACTGGAATGAAACTGATTTCACATATGAAAGTTGGATAGCTACATTCAGGAAATCTTTTATTGAGAGTAATACAAGCGAAGGTATTAGTCTATACATTCACCTACCTTTTTGTGAAAGCATGTGTACATTTTGTGGTTGTAATAAACGAATCACAAAAAATCATGATGTAGAACATCCATATTTAGAAGCAATCATAAAGGAATGGAGCTTGTACTGCAAATTATTAGGCGAAAAACCAAATATAAAAGAAATTCATTTAGGAGGTGGCACACCTACTTTTTTTTCTCCTAAAAATTTAGAGGACTTAATGAATGGCCTTTTTAGCTACGCTATTAAAGCACCCAATTATGAATTTAGTTTTGAAGGTCATCCTAATAATACTTCCCACGCTCATTTACAAAAACTCTATGATTTAGGATTTAGACGGGTTAGTTTTGGCGTTCAAGATTATTCGCCTAAAGTACAAAAAGCCATCCATAGAGAACAACCGTTTCATAATGTAGCTAAAGTTACTTTTTGGGCTAGAGAAATAGGCTATACTTCAATTGGTCATGACATTATTTTTGGACTTCCCTTCCAAACTGTAGAAGATGTGATTGACACCATCGAAAAAACAAAATCCTTGCAACCAGATAGACTTGCATTTTATAGTTATGCTCATGTGCCTTGGATAAAAGGAAATGGACAACGCGGTTTTAGAGACGAGGATATTCCTAAGGATCAAGAAAAAAGAAAACTATACCAAGTAGGGAAAGAGTTATTACTAAAAAACGGCTATCATGAAATAGGAATGGATCATTTTGCACTTGAAACTGATTCGTTATACACTGCTTTTAAAAATGGCGGTTTACACCGTAATTTCATGGGCTACAGCGCATCTAAAACAAAACTTATGATTGGTTTAGGTGTGTCATCTATTAGTGATAGTTGGTATAGCTTTGCGCAAAATGAAAAAAGCTTAGAAGATTATTATCAATTATTAGAGTGGGATAAATTACCTATTTACAGAGGTCATTTGTTAAATTCTGAAGATTTAATTATCAGACAACATATATTGAATTTAATGTGCCAATTTGAAACTTCTTGGAAACAAAAAACTACATACTTTACTGAAATTCCTGAAATACTTATTCAGTTACGAGAAATGGAACTCGACGGATTAGTTGTTTTAAGTAAAGATGGCATACAAGTAACTGATGCAGGACAGCCCTACGTACGCAACATATGCATGGCTTTTGACGTGCTTCTGAAACGTAAAGCACCAGATACAAAATTATTCTCTATGACAATATAATGACTGATTTAGTTCTTTTTTTATCGTATCGGGCGTAGTAAAAACAGTATGATGGTTCTCGACTCCGCTCGAACTGACAAATTCCTACCCTTTTGAACTGATTATTGAAATGTGCTCGAACTAACAATTGGGGTCTATTCTAATTGACAATTGGGCTCTATAAAAAAGGGAACGTTAAAAAATAAACTTCCTGACAAACAAAAAAACGCAAATTAAGATGATACTAAAGTCTTAATTTGCGAATTTTTTTGTTTTCTTACGCCAATGCATCAATGCTCTATTCTTTATTTAGTATAGCATACAATTCATCTTTCAAAAACAATATTTTGGCTTTTAATTCATGGGCATGCCCGTCTGTCACTACCTCATTATTGGTGTTTACGCGGTGTACCTCGTGCTCCATTTCGTTGTATTCGTCAAATAATTTTCTGAAGTGTGTATCCTCTTGCTTCAATTGGTGAATTTTATCTGCATATTCTGGGAATTCGTGTACAAGATTGTGTCTTTCCATGATGATCTATTTTATTAAGTTAGAATTTGAATCTATTAATGACAGTTAGGAGTCGCTTGCACATAGAGACTCATATTGGAGGGAGAAAGATATGGAATACCCAATCCCAGACCTCTTAGAATGAATAAACAACCAACTGCTACTGCAACGTAAGGAATGGCTCTTTGAACTTTGTTACGAAAGCTTACAGTGATAAAAGATTTTACATAAACTACTAAGCTCATCATAGGTACTGTACCTAAACCAAATAACAACATGTACAAAACACCTAGACTAGCACTTTGCATTGCAATAGCACCAAATAAAGCAACATAAACCATTCCGCAGGGTAAATAGCCATTAAGGAGTCCTATGGTAAATAGGGATTTATAACTTTTATTTTTGAACTGAGCACCAAGATGCTGTTTTACATTAGAAATTAATTTGAATACTGGCTTTGAAAAGTTGTATTTAGCAAACGATTTTTCAGGTATTGAAACAACTAAAATCATAGCAATACCAATAACAACTGACATTTTCTGCTGTAATCCAGCTATATAAAGTCCTTTGCCTACGAGTCCAAAAAACAATCCAATGCTGCTGTATGCTACCAAACGACCCAAGTGATAGGTTAAAATTTGACTTGCTTTTTTCGCACTATTATTTTGGTCAACAGGAAGCATCAAAGCAATGGGACCGCACATCCCTATACAATGTAAACTACTAATTAATCCAAAGATAAAAGCGGTGTATAGCATTTTATTATTATTAAATTAAAATATACGAAAGAACTTAGCTTCGACTAACTGAGAAAATCTGCAGTGTAGTAAACTAATTAATATAAATCGTCTCCTTACTCAAGTACTCTTTTCCGTCGTACTGCCATTCCATATTAATATCCCATCGACCGCCTACCAATTTTGATTTAGGTATGAGCAAAGTTGGATTAGATAGCGAAATGGGAATTTCAAAATCTAAATTTTTCATAGACGGTCTGTACAGGGATACTTTACCTTTAATTTTATTAGGAGTAAAAGCAGCTGGAAATATAACTGTTACACCTTGACTTGTTTTATTAAACGTAGGCTTTTGAGCTAAATCATGTGCATTTTGAACGCGAGCCATTTCATCACTAAATTTAGCGTCATGTTTATAATACTCTTCGACTACAAGCTCATTATCATATTTAGAATTAGATTGTACTTTAATGACAAAATACAAAATGAAGGTCATAAACAAGGCAATTGCAATAACGATTCCGGTACCCCAATTGATTCTAAATCCTTTTTTGGGATTAGCCATCGCTGATGATCTATTTGTACTATTTTCCATTTTTATAGGTTTACTAAATTACTATTATGCGAATACAATTTTCAATTAATCAAAAGTCCGCGGACTTAAAAAGGTAGTTGTCGTTGTTTCTATTTTTTCATCACCTTCGTACACTTCAAGCTTTAACTTCGTTTTATCACTTTGCAATAAATACTGATTGACCTCGATAAACAGGGTTCCACTAATCATTCCTTGTTTACTTACCGTAAAATTTTGACCTCCTACTAACTTAAGAGTACCTTTTAGGCCAACCAACTCAAAATGGACATCTTTTAAGTCGTTATTTGATTTGTTTATCACTTTATACGTAAAAACATTGCTAATATTTTCTCCTTTGTGCTGAAACAGCTGCCCTGGAAGTCGTAAAACCAAGACTTCTACCTCTGTTCGTAAAAATAACAAACCGGTCAAGATACCTACTAGTATAAGCAGCACTGCTGTGTAACCCTTCATTCGAGCAGTGAATTTGAAAGGCGTTTTTTTCTCGATTTCGTCCTCAGAGGCATAACGAATTAAGCCTTTTGGTAAGCCGACACTTTCCATGATCACATCGCATTCATCAATACAAGCGGTACAATTTACGCACTCTAATTGGGTACCATTTCGAATATCAATACCGGTAGGACATACATTAACACATTGCTTGCAGTCGATACAGTCTCCTTTTCCAGTAGTTGCTCTATCTTCTTGTTTATTAAATTTAGCTCGACCTTCTTCTTTTTCACCACGAACAAAGTCGTATGCTACATTTATCGATTTGTTGTCTAATAATACTCCTTGCAATCTTCCGTAAGGACATGCAATAATGCAAACTTGCTCTCTAAACCAAACAAAAATAAAATAGAAAACTCCTGTAAAAATGGTTAGGGCTATTAAGGTGCTAACATGATTTTGAGGACCCTCTTCAATCATTTGTATCAATTTATCGCTACCTACTAAATACGCTAAAAAAACATTGGTAATAGCGAAAGAAATAATAAGAAAAATAAACCATTTGATGCCTTTCTTTCTTATTTTTTCGGCATTCCATTCTTGTTTTGACAACCTGATTTGGGCACCACGATCTCCTTCTATCCAATATTCAATTCTTCTAAAAACCATTTCTAGAAATATGGTTTGGGGACAAATCCATCCACAAAAAATACGTCCAAAAATTACGGTAAACAAAATTACAAAGACCACGCCTACGATCATAAACAAAACGAAAATGTAAAAATCTTGTGGCCAAAAAGGAAATCCAAAAATATTAAAACGGCGCTCTAATATATTGAATAGCATAAATTGGTTGCCATTAATCTTTACAAAAGGATTGGCTATTAAAACAATTAGTAAAAAATAGCTAACCCATTTGCGATAGTCATAGAACTTTCCTGAAGGTTTTTTAGGAAAAATAAATTTTCTTTTACCTTCTTGATCAATCGTTCCAATGGTATCTCTAAACGCTTCGTTTGGTAATTTTGACATTTTGTATGGTATTTTAATTCTACCTCCTGACACCGTTTATTTGACATCAAAAGGTAGTAAATCAGTGCTATTATTTTGTAGCAGGAGCTGCTGCTGCTTCGTCGACCCAAATTTCACCATCTGGTGCTTTGGGGTCTACAGGATTACTTCCTTTAAGAGAAATAACATAACTAGCTACTTTTTGCATTTCTTTGGGTTTTAAAGTTCCTTTCCAAGAAATCATTCCTTTCCCATCACGACCACCATTATTAATTGTACTAAAGATATTTTTTATTCCGCCGCCTAAAATCCAGTGATCATCAGTTAAGTTAGGACCAATTTGTCCTCCTCCATCAGCTCTGTGACAAGCGGTACAATTAGTTGTAAAAATGGTTTTTCCAATAGCCAAATCAGCAGGATCTGTGAGTAGTGTTACCGTTTTTTCGTCCATTAAATCCGGAGCCGTTTTCATGTATTCGGCTACATCAATTTTAGCTTGAGCTAGTTCTTTTTGTAACTCCATTTCCTGATTATCACCTCCCATTATCTCAAAACGAACGAGATAGACCGCCCCAAAAACAATACTTGCGTAAAAAAGATACACCCACCATGGCGGCAAGTTATTGTCTAACTCTTTGATACCGTCATAATCATGATCTAGTAAAATATCCATTTCATTTTCTATAGGCTCCGTTTTAGTTAATTGCTGCATTAACTTTTTAAACCAAGCACTATCCTTATAGCTGGTAGGTATAGCATGCGCTAACTGTTCTTTTTGCTCATTGGTAAGCAATTGAAAAGTTATATTATCAATGGCACTAATAGTAATTTCTACTGCAATTAATAAGAATAAAAATACCATTAAAAATAGTGAAACCATTGGGTACTTTATAAAGGCTGGTTTTTCTCCTGAGTCAATAAAAAACTCCATTGCACCAAAGACAAAGAAAAAAATTACTGGTACCCTTACATATGATGGAATTAATTTTTTCATTTTATTTATTTTGAAATTATACTACTATTTATCGTTTAATGGCATATTGCTCAGTTCCGCAATCTTTTCTTTTTTATACGAAAAAACCCAAATACCTAATCCTACAAAAAAGCAGAAGAAAATTAATAATGAAATAATTGGATACACCTCAACTCCTGCGATAGTCTCCATGTTGTGTTTTATTTGCTCGAACATATGTCTGTTTTTTTTAGTTTAAAAGATGCAAAACTTCAATTTTTTTTGTTCTTTCCTTAAAGAAATGTACATCGTTACTTTGAAGCTTTGCCTCTCTATTACTTTTTATCTTTTACTTTAATATCAGTACCTAGCCTTTGTATATAAGCTATTAAGGCTACGATTTCTCTGTCGCGCATTAGTACAAATTCTTCTCCTTTTGCAGCTGCTTTTTTCTTGCTATCTTCATAACTTTTTACAAAATCAGGATCAGCATGTAAGTTGTCTTCAATTATTTGCGACTGCATTTTCATTGCTTTTTTAGCATTTGTAATCTCAGCATCTGTATAGGGAACTCCAAGGGTTTTCATGACTTCCATTTTTGCTTCGATGTCTGATATGTCTAATGGTTTGTTGTCAAATAACCATTTATATCCTGGCATAATAGACCCTGGAGAAGTGCTTTCGGGACTCCACATATGATTAAAGTGCCAATTGTCATTGTACTTACCACCTACTCTTAACAAATCTGGTCCAGTACGTTTAGAACCCCATAAGAAAGGATGATCATATACGAATTCTCCTGCCTTAGATTGTGGGCCATAGCGTTCTACTTCAGAGCGGAAAGGTCTAACCATTTGTGAGTGACAACCTACACAACCTTCACGTATGTATAAATCTCGTCCTTCTAATTCTAAAGGTGTATATGGTTTTACACTGGTAATAGTAGGAATATTTGATTTTACCATGATCGTAGGTACGATTTGGATCAGACCACCAATCAAAATTGCAATTGTAGCTAAAATGGTTAACTGAATTGGTTTACGTTCTAACCATGGGTGAAACTTTTCTCCTTTGATACGACTGCTGCTTATTTTTTGAAGAGCAGGTGCTTCTGCTAATTCATCTTCGATCGCATTGTTAGCAGTAACGGTTCTTATAATATTGTATACCAACACCAACATTCCTGTAAGGTAAAGTGACCCTCCTATTGCACGCATCCAATACATGGGCATAATTTGCGTAACCGTTTCAAGAAAGTTACCGTAAGTTAAAGTTCCGTCAGGATTAAATTGTTTCCACATAGAGGCTTGTAGGAAACCTGCAACGTACATTGGCAATGTATAAAGAATAATTCCTAGAGTTCCTATCCAAAAGTGGAAGTTTGCTAATTTACTAGAGAACAAAGGTCCTTTTGTCATTCTTGGAACCAACCAATAAATCATACCAAAAGCCATAAATCCGTTCCAAGCTAAAGCACCTACGTGAACGTGAGCAATAATCCAATCTGTAAAGTGTGCAATGGCATTTACATTTTTAAGCGACAACATGGGTCCTTCGAAAGTGGCCATACCATAACCTGTAATAGCTACGACAAAAAATTTAAGAATTGGTTCTGTTCGAACTTTATCCCAAGCACCACGCAAGGTCAATAAACCATTTATCATACCACCCCAAGAAGGAGCCAACAACATTAATGAGAAAGCCACTCCTAAATTTTGAGCCCAATTAGGCAAAGCTGAGTAAAGCAAATGATGCGGTCCAGCCCAGATATAAATAAAAATTAAAGACCAAAAGTGCACTATTGATAGCCTGTACGAATACACAGGACGATTAGCCGCCTTAGGAATAAAGTAGTACATTAAGCCTAGGAAAGGCGTTGTTAAAAAGAAAGCAACTGCATTATGTCCGTACCACCATTGTACTAGTGCATCTTGAACTCCTGCATAAACAGAGTAACTTTTCATTGATAACCAAGATACTGGGATCTCTAAATTATTAAAAATATGCAACACGGCTACCGTAACAAATGTTGCTAAGTAAAACCATATTGCAACATATAAATGGCGCTCTCTTCTCTTTATCATGGTCCCAATCATATTGATTCCCATGACAACCCAAATAAAAGCAATGGCTATATCTATAGGCCACTCTAGTTCTGCATATTCCTTTGAGGTGCTATATCCTAAAGGTAAAGTAATTGCAGCTGCTACGATAATAAGTTGCCATCCCCAAAAGTGAAGCTGACTTAAAAAATCACTGTACATTCTAGCTTTTAGTAATCGCTGCATAGAATAATACATACCTGCAAAAAAAGCATTACCTACAAAAGCAAAAATAACTGCGTTTGTATGCAAAGGCCTTAATCTACCGTAACTCAACCATGAAATACCATCAGTCAAGTTAGGAAAAAGAAACATTGTAGCTAGCGTAAGCCCTACAATCATTCCCACTACCCCAAAAAGAATGGGAGCGTAAATGAAATTCTTTACAATTTTGTTGTCATAATA
>CAXBGV010000023.1:0-16127 GCA_963975235.1 uncultured Flavobacterium sp.
TTCTTGAAGTTTAGTCTTTTTACGATTTAACAGCTTAGTATGTATAGCCTTATTCTTGGTGTTTTTTTCTGGACCTTTGGGCATGGGAGATGGATTCAAATAGGCTGTAAAGATAAGTATAAAACGCTACAATTATTTGTATTCACTATTTACACCAACTACAACCAAAAGATCGACTATTGCTTGTCCGTAATTCGCGTTTTTTGAAAAAGTAGAAATAAAAATTTTCATCATAGATTTAATTAGACTTTTCTCTGCGTTCTTTTGAGACAACCTCCAGCTTCAATATTAAGATTGGTCGAAAAAGATACAACCTAACCCATAAGGGCTGTTGGACTTATTCTAGTTTTGCAAACATTATCTTTTCTAACAAGAACCATTCTTGCTTCATTTGTCTTTGCGAGGAACGAAGCAAACTCACTAACATGAGCAATAAATCTATATGGAATTACTGGCTGTGATTGCTTCGTTCCTCGCAATGACTTGTTAAATCAATTCAAATATTCTGGAATTCGCAAATCCCTAGCCCCGATAGCAGTGGAAATCCTTTCTGTTTTTTCTTTAAAAACAGAAAGATTGTAACGTATAGCGGGAAATAGCTCCTAATCCTTCGACTGCGCTCATGAAGACAATAAATAATTCCTTATTTTTGCATCCAATAAATTTGAATCATGATACAGAATCCAAAAAGATATACGATTACAGCGGCATTGCCATATACGAACGGACCTATTCACATTGGCCATTTGGCGGGTGTTTATGTGCCATCCGATATTTATTCTCGTTACTTGAGATTGCAAGGTAGAGACGTTTTGTTTGTTTGCGGAAGCGACGAGCACGGTGTAGCTATTTCTATGAAAGCCAAGAAAGAAGGGATTAGTCCGCAAGAGGTAATTGATAAATACGACGGTATTATTCGTAAATCGTTTGCTGATTTTGGAATTTCATTTGATAATTACTCAAGAACTTCGGCTAAGATTCATCATGACACTGCTTCGGAATTCTTTACTACATTGTATGAAAAAGGGGACTTTATAGAACAAGTTACCGAACAATTGTATGATGCGAAGGCAGATCAGTTCTTGGCAGACCGTTTTGTAACTGGAACTTGTCCAAAATGCAGCAACGAAGAAGCATATGGAGATCAATGTGAAAAATGTGGATCAACGCTTAACGCTACCGATTTAATCAACCCAAAATCGACTATTACCGGTGAAACTCCAATAATGAAATCAACGAAACACTGGTTTTTACCGTTGGATCGTTACGAAGATTTCTTAAAAGAGTGGATCTTAGTAGGTCATAAAAGCGACTGGAAATCGAACGTTTATGGTCAAGTAAAATCATGGATCGATGGCGGACTAGAGCCTCGCGCAGTAACGCGTGACTTGGATTGGGGAATTGATGTTCCTGTGGCTGGAGCCGAAGGAAAAAAATTATATGTTTGGTTTGATGCGCCTATCGGATACATCTCTGCTACTAAAGAATGGGCGGCAAGAGAAAGTAAAGAATGGGAGCCATATTGGAAAGATCAAGACACGAAGTTGGTTCACTTTATTGGGAAAGACAATATCGTTTTTCATTGTGTGATTTTCCCGGCGATGTTAAAAGCCGAAGGAAGCTACATTTTACCTGATAACGTTCCTGCAAATGAGTTCTTGAACTTAGAAGGAAACAAATTATCGACTTCTAAAAACTGGGCAGTTTGGCTGCACGAATATTTGGAAGAATTTCCAAATCAGCAAGATGTTTTGCGTTATGCACTAACATCAAACGCACCAGAAACTAAGGATAATGACTTTACTTGGAAAGATTTTCAAGCAAGAAACAACAATGAATTGGTTGCTATTTACGGGAACTTCATTAACCGCGTAGTGGTTCTAACTAATAAATATTATGAAGGAGTTGTGCCAAGCGCAAACACGCTTTCAGAAGTAGACGAAGCGACTTTAACCGAATTAAAAGCCTACCCTGCCGTCATTTCAAGCTCTATTGAGAGATACCGTTTTAGAGAAGCGCTAGGTGAATTGATGAATGTAGCACGTTTAGGAAATAAATACTTGGCAGATGAAGAGCCTTGGAAAATGATAAAGACAGATGCAGGTCGCGTACAAACGCAAATGTATGTGGCACTTCAAATTGCCGCAGCTTTGAGTTCCCTTTGCGAACCGTTCTTGCCTTTTACAGCCGCTAAATTATCTAGAATATTAAAAATCGAAAGTCCGTTGAGTTGGAGTACAATTTCAGAAACTTCAGAATTATTGCCAGCAGGTCACCAAATAGGTGAAGCAGAACTATTATTCACCAAAATTGAAGACGAAGAAATTCAGAAACAAATTGACAAACTAGAAGCAACTAAAACCGCTAATAAAGAAGAGATTGCTTCGGCCCAAGCAACTATTGAACCACAAAAAGAAGCGATTCAATTTGATGATTTTGCTAAGATGGATATTCGCGTAGGAACCATTTTAGAAGCAGAAAAAATGCCAAAGGCAAACAAGCTATTGATATTGAAGGTAGACACTGGAATCGATGTTCGCACGATTGTTTCAGGAATTGCAGAGAGTTTTAAACCAGAAGATATCATAGGTAAAAGAGTAACTGTTTTAGTCAACCTAGCGCCAAGAAATTTGCGTGGAGTAGAAAGCCAAGGAATGATTTTAATGACAACTAATACAGATGGAAAATTAGTTTTTGTAAATCCAGGTTCGGATGGTATTAGTAATGGAGCAACTATAAATTAACAACGAAAAACAGTAACATGAATTTCACTAATTTGCATCAATTTATTTGTGTACTTTAGTGAAATTCGTGTTTACAATAGATAGCAGCAAAAGATATGACAAATGCCAAACCTAGATTAGCGCTTGCTTTTGGAATACTATGTATTTCGGTTTTTCCTATATTAATAAAGCTAAAGTTAGCACCTGGATTGATTTCGGCCTTTTACCGCATGGCATTCGCATTTTCATTTTTATTGCCATACATGATTTTCTCTAAAAAATTCAAGCTTCCTGAGAAAAAACACTTACTATTAGCTATATTATGTGGTGTATTATTTGCCTCAGATGTGGCTATTTGGAATATTGCCATTCAAGAATCAAGTGCTACACAAGCATCATTATTGACTAATTTGTCTCCGTTGTGGGTGGGAATTATCTCTTATGTATTTCTAAAAATTAAACCCGCTACTAATTTTTGGATAGGAACAGCAGTCGCCTTATTTGGTATGGCGATGCTGGTAGGATTCCAATTTTTCTTAGAGCTCGATTTTGACCATGCATTTATCCTTGCCGTCTTATCGGGAATTTTCTATTCTATTTATTTATTGGTTAGTAAAAAAGCTTTAGCACATATTGATGTGCTTTCGTTTATGATGATTAGCTTACTAGCATCTTCCGTTTACTTGGCGATAGCTTGCATAATTATGAACGAACCTTTTACCGGATTTACTGATATGGGTTGGCTTGTATTAGTACTACAAGCGATTGTTTGTCAGTTAATGGCATGGCTATCCATAAGCTACGCCACGCAGCACATGCGTGCCACTCGAGTTTCCCTAAGTTTACTGAGCCAAGCTATTTTGACAGCTATTCTCGCTTGGTTATTTTTGGATGAAAAAATTACAATTAATATGATTATTGGTGGTATGATCCTACTTTTAGGAATCCGAATCACTTTTTACACGAATACACTTTGGATAAAAAACACTAAAAACCAGGCTGCTTTAGAACTAAAAAAATAAGATGAAAAATATTAAAGTTATTGCTTTTGATGCAGATGATACGTTATTTATTAACGAAACCTATTTTGACGAAACCGAGAAAAAATTCTGTGGTTTGATGGAAGATTATCTTTCACATCAAGGGATCTCGCAGGAATTATTTAAGATAGAAATTGACAATTTAAAACTATACGGCTACGGTATTAAAGGATATATCTTGTCGATGATCGAAGCCGCTATGACAATTTCTAACAACACTATTCCGATTGAAATTGTCGAAAAAATAATTCAGTTTGGGAAAGAATTGCTTCAAAAACCTATCGTTTTACTAGACGGTGTCGAAGAAACCCTTGACGCTTTGTATGGTAAATACAAACTAGTAGTCGCTACCAAAGGAGATTTATTAGACCAAAGACGAAAATTACATAATTCAGGACT
The DNA here is from genome assembly GCA_963975235.1 of uncultured Flavobacterium sp. Lineage (GTDB taxonomy): Bacteria > Bacteroidota > Bacteroidia > Flavobacteriales > Flavobacteriaceae > Flavobacterium. Next base: position 4,163 of record CAXBGV010000023.1, read on the forward strand.
GGGCCATTATTTTCATCATATCGAAGTGATGTCAGACAAACAAGAAAAAGATTATGTCGATTTGATAAAAAGACTCGAAATTGAGCCTTCAGAATTTTTCATGATCGGAAATTCTTTAAAATCAGATGTTTTACCTGTTTTAGCCATTGGCGGACAGGCCGTTCATATTCCGTTTCACACCACTTGGGCACATGAAAAAATTGATCATAAGGTAGTGCATGAGAACTTTAGCACTCATGAAAACATAATCGAAGTATTGAAAAAGCTAGCATAATATACTAATGAAACAGCAGTTAGACGTTGAAAATTGGAATAGAAAAGAACATTTTTTATTCTTTAAACAGTTTGAAGAACCCTTTTTTGGTGCAACAGTCACCATCGATTGTACCAAAGCCTATGCTACTGCAAAAGCAAAAAAGACCTCTTTTTTTAGCTTTTACTTGCACAAAACGTTAGCGGCAGTCAATCGTATCGAATGTTTTAAATACCGCATTGCAGAGGATAACGTCTATATTTACGACCAAATTAATGCCTCTGCCACCATTGGAAGAGCAGATGGAACTTTTGGTTTTTCCTTAATCGAATACGATCCTGATTATGCAGTTTTTGAAAAAAATGCAACAACAGAAACAGAAAGAATCCAAACCACTACAGGACTTTTTACCCGTACTTTTGAGCATGACAATCTCATTCATTTCTCGGCGGTACCTTGGTTAAATTTTACCTCACTTTCGCATGCAAGAAGCTATACTTTTCCAGATAGTTGTCCTAAAATCTCTTTTGGTAAAATGATTACGGCAAATGATGGAACGAAAACGATGGCGATGTCAATACATGTACATCACGGATTAATTGACGGATTACAGCTAGGTCAATTTGTTGATTATTTTCAAGAAATTATGAATCAGTAAATCGCATATTTTATATGTTCCCAATTGCATTTCATCCCATTTATCAGCATCCATTGCCAGAAGGGCACCGTTTTCCCATGCTGAAATACGAACTGCTACCGCAGCAATTACTGCATGAAGGAACAGCCACTCAAACTGATTTTTTTGAACCTGAACAATGCGACCTAACTCCGGTTTTGGCCATTCACAATCAAGAGTATGTGAATGATTTATTGCAACTGACCTTAAATGCAAAAGCAGCACGAAAAATTGGTTTTCCTTTATCGAAAGAGCTTGTAGAGCGTGAGCTGATAATTGCACAAGGAACCATCACTGGCGCACAAAAATCGTTCGATAACAAAGTATCTTTTAACATTGCAGGCGGGACGCATCATGCCTATTCGACTCACGGAGAAGCCTTTTGCTTGCTTAATGACCAAGCCATTGCAGCTCAGTTTTTACTAGATCAAAAACTGGCTAAAAAGATTTTAATTATTGACCTCGACGTACATCAAGGCAATGGAACCGCTGAAATTTTCCAAAATAATAAAGACGTATTTACCTTTTCTACTCATGGAAAAACAAATTACCCTTTCAAAAAAGAAACCTCTGATTTAGATATCGCTTTCGATGATGGCACAACGGATGATGCGTTTTTAAGTACCATTGCAACTGTAATTCCGCAATTGATTGAAACCCAAAAACCGGATTTTATATTTTACTTGGCAGGTGTGGATATTCTAGCCTCCGATAAATTAGGGAAATTAGGTTGCACACTAGACGGCTGTAAAAAAAGAGATGAACTGGTTTTTGCGCTCTGCTCCAAACACCAAATTCCATTACAAGTTTCTATGGGTGGTGGCTATTCTCCCGATATTAAAACTATTATCGAAGCGCATGCTAATACATACCGAGCCGCTAAAAATATTTTCTAAAAAAAAGCACGAACTGCTTCAATAGCAATTCGTGCAATCCATTATTGAGTGTTTCTTTATTGTGCTTTTCCTAACAAAAGTAACTCATTAGCAACGACTTCGGTTATGAATCGTTTCACTCCGTCTTTATCATCATAGCTACGGTGTGTCAATTTGCCTTCGATAGCGACTTCTCTTCCTTTGGTTACATATTTTTCAATGATTTCGGCTGTTTTGCCCCAAGCGGTAACGCGGTGCCACTCCGTTTTTTCTACTTTATCTCCGTTTTCTTTGTAATAGACTTCATTTGTAGCGATAGAAAGGTTTGCTAATTTTTTTCCACCTTCTAAGTTTTTTACTTCTGGATCTTGTCCTACATGTCCGATTAATTGTACTGTGTTTTTCATGGCGTATAAATTTAATTGTTAGTATCTGATTTCGTATCAGACTTTGTTATGGTTTATAATTGTGTCGGTTTCTTATTGTTTGATTTCGACATTGCAAAGATTAGACAGCAACAAGAACTTATTCGGTTAACGTTCAATTACTTTCGGTTGTAAATATTTGTAAACGTTTGTAAACGGCTATTATTTTTCGTATCTTGCCAAAAATAAAAATCATTTATGCCAGCAAATATTAAGACAATTGAGTTACGCAACTTACAAATTGAAGATTACAAAGAATTAAAAAAATCAATGGTGGAATCCTATCCCGAAATGGCTGATTCCTTTTGGAAAGAAGATCAAATCGAACTTTTACTAAAAAAATTCCCTGAAGGACAATTAGTAATTGTAGTAGACGGAATTGTCGTTGGCTCCGCGTTATCATTATTAGTTACTGAAGATTTTGCCTTTACAACCCGCACTTACAAAGCCATTACTGGCAATTTTACATTCTCTACTCACAATCCAGATGGAGAAGTTTTATACGGAATTGATGTCTTTATCAATCCGCAATACCGCGGTTTACGTTTAGGGCGTCGTCTATATGATGTACGAAAAGAACTGTGCGAGCAATTGAACTTAAAATCAATCATTTTTGCTGGTAGGATTCCGAACTACGCCAAATTCAAAGACGAAATTACGCCTAAAGTATACATTGAAAAAGTAAAGAAAAAAGAAATTTACGATCCTGTTTTATCTTTTCAGTTAAGCAATGATTTTCACGAATTGCGTGTACTTAAAAACTATCTATTAGGTGATGCAGAGTCTTTAGAATATGCCGTTTTACTGGAATGGAACAATATTTACTATGATGATAGTCCAAAATTAATTAACACCACTAAAAGTGTGGTTCGATTGGGACTAATTCAATGGCAGATGCGTTCATTAGGTAATTTAGATGCGCTATTTGAACAAGCCGAATTTTTTATTGATGCTGTCTCGGGCTATGGTAGTGATTTCGCCTTGTTTCCAGAGTTTTTTACAGCGCCTTTAATGGCAGATTACAACCATTTATCTGAGGCCGAAGCTATTAGAGAACTTGCACGTCATACCGAAGCAGTGAAATTGCGTTTCCAAGAATTTGCTATTTCGTATAACATCAATATCATCACCGGAAGTATGCCTTTTATTGAAAACGGACATGTATATAATGTTGGTTTCCTCTGCAAAAGAGACGGTACAAACGAAATGTATCGCAAAATTCACATCACTCCAAACGAAGTTTTTCACTGGGGAATCACGGGTGGAGACGTAATTCAAACTTTTGATACCGACTGTGGTAAAATTGGAATCGTAATTTGCTATGATGTGGAATTTCCTGAACTTTCTCGATTAATGGCTGATGAAGGAATGAATATATTATTTGTCCCTTTCCTAACCGATACACAAAACGGTTACACACGTGTGAAGCACTGTGCACAAGCAAGAGCGATCGAAAACGAGTGTTATGTTGCGATTGCAGGTTGTGTTGGAAACTTACCTAAGGTAAACAACATGGATATTCAATATGCACAAGCAGCTGTTTTCACGCCTTCTGATTTTGCTTTCCCAAGTAACGGAATCAAAGCCGAAGCAACGCCTAACACAGAGATGACCTTGATTGTAGATGTTGATATGAACTTACTAAAAGAGTTACACGAGCACGGAAGCGTGAACACCATGAAGGACAGAAGACACGATTTATATAATTTAACCCGACTTAAATAATGAAAAGTTGTTTAGAGTGTGGAGAGAAAATTATAGGTCGTGAGGACAAAAAGTTTTGTAGCGACGGCTGTCGTAATGCCTACAATAACAAAATCAACAAAGACAGTACTAATTTTATGCGCAACATTAACAACAAGTTGCGCAAAAACTACCGCATTTTATCTTCTTTAAATACCGAAGGCAAATCAAAAACCACCCGCGCTAAACTATTAAGCAAAGGATTTGACTTTGAGTTTTTTACCAATATTCTACAAACCAAAACAGGGAACACTTATTACTTTTTATACGACCAAGGGTACTTGCTCTTGGACAACGACTTTTATATGCTTGTAAAAAAAGATATTTAACAATACCACCAACTACCAAAAAACCAAATATCCCCGAATGAAAAAAAACTACTCCTCCATTTTTGCAGTTTTATTTTTCCTACTGACCACAGGATTTATTTATTTTACAATGATGCCACAAATGACATCAGAAGAAGAAGGCCCTCTAGCTGAATTCTCAACAGCAAGAGCATTTAAACAAGTAGAAAACATAGCAAGGCAACCGCATTATGTGGGCTCCTTAAACCATGATCAAGTGGCGAATTACCTCCAAAAAGAGTTGCGAAATTTAGGACTTGAAACAACAATTCAAGAAGGATATACCTTGACTGATTGGGGTAATTTAGTAAAATCAAAAAACATTATTGCTCGTATAAAAGGATCGGCAAATTCTAAAGCGTTATTATTACTGTCTCATTATGATAGTGCACCACACTCCTTCTCCCGTGGCGCAAGTGATGCCGGATCAGGAGTTGCGACGATACTAGAAAGTGTTCGTGCTTTTATATATGATAAGCAAAAACACAAAAATGACATTATTATCTTATTCTCTGATGCCGAAGAATTAGGTTTGAACGGCGCAGCTTTATTTGTTACACAGCACCAATGGGCTAAAGAAATAGGACTCGTTCTTAATTTTGAGGCTAGAGGATCCTCTGGACCAAGCTACATGCTAATGGAAACAAACAACGGTAATGCAGCTCTTGTAAAAGAGTTCGCTGCTGCAAAAGCGATATTTCCGGTTTCAAACTCATTGATGTATAGCATCTATAAAATGCTTCCTAACGATACTGACTTAACTGTTTTTAGAGAAAAAGGAGGTATTCAAGGGTATAATTTTGCTTTTATAGATGGTCACTATAATTATCATACTGCTCAAGATGACCCTGCTCATTTAGCGAAAAACACCTTAGAACACCAAGGAAGTTATTTGATGCCTTTGTTACGCTATTTCTCTAATACTGATTTAAGAGCTATCGAAACTCAAGAAGATAACGTTTATTTCACAGCGCCATTTACTTTTATCAATTATCCTTTCAGTTGGGTTTTCCCAATGGTCATTGTGGCTGGTTTACTATTTTTGATTCTTGTTTTTATTGGAATTGGAAAACGTATTTTATGCATACCGGAAATCATGAAAGGATTTATTCCCTTGTTAGGATCTTTATTATCAGCGGGATTGGTAACCTTTTTAGGCTGGCAGCTTTTATTATTAGTATATCCACAATACAATGATTTACTCAATGGCTTTACCTATAACGGTCACTCCTATATAGCTGCTTTTGTGCTTTTAGCTATAGCAATCAGTTTTGGTTTTTACCACCTATTTTCTATCAAAAAGCTAACAATGAACCACTATATCGCACCATTGTTTATATGGATCATTATAAATGCCACTATAGCTATAAGTTTGCCTGGTGCAGGTTTTTTAATACTTCCTCTATATTTTGGCTTACTTGCCTTAGCCGTTTTTGTCATCACACAAAAATCATATAAGTTTCTCAACCTTGTGCTGAGTATTCCGGCATTTATAATCATAGCTCCTTTTATTCAGATGTTCCCGATAGGTCTGGGGCTTAAGATCCTCTACGGCAGTGCAATTCTAACAGTATTAACTTTCACTTTACTGCTCCCTACTTTTGGTAGTTTTGTAAAAAAGGGAAAATGGGGTTTCGTTTTTCTGCTTGCTTCAATTGGCTTTTTTGCGCACGCACATTATGAATCTGGTTACGAAAAAGGAAAAGCCAAGTCCAATAGTTTATTGTATGTATACGATGCCGAAAGCAAAGTAGCAAAGTGGGTCACTTATGATAAAAACTTAGATTCTTGGACTAAATCCTATTTAGGAGAAAACCCTAAAGCACCGCAAAAACTTAATGCAACACCATTGTTTAGCAAGTACAACTCTAAATTCACTTACGCGACAACTGCAGATCTAAGAGAACTTCCTTTGCCTACAATTCAATTTTTACGCGATAGCACCGCAGGAAATCAACGCTATTTAAAAATAAGAATTAGCCCAAACCGAAAAGTAAATCGCTACGATATTTTTGCTAATGAAAAAATGACTATTACCAACTTTAAAGCTAATGGTGCTCAAAATTTAGAACAAAAAGGAGCTTCGTTGCCTCGTCGTGGTTTAAAAATAGTAAGTTATTATGTTGTAGCTAATGAACCGTTAGAAATGGAGTTTAGTATCGATCGCTCGAATGTTTTTGATATGCAACTGCTAGAAAGCTCATTTGATTTGATGCAAAATCTGTTATTTTCGATGCAAAAAAGAGAAGATTGGATGATGCCAACTCCGTTTATCTTAAATGATGCCGTAGTGATAAAACAGCGTATTAAACCATCACCACCCATCGTTTTGGAGCCACAAGTTATCCCAACTATGCAACCAAAAAAAGCAAGCAGAATTATTAAAGTAGATAGCTTAAAAGTCGAATAATTATCCCGAAATTTGCGAGCAAATAACACGATCATTTCAATGACAAAAATAAGCATTCTAGGTTGCGGTTGGCTAGGATTTCCTTTGGCGAAAGCCTTATTAAACAATAGATTTAGCGTAAAAGGTTCAACTACCTCAACAGAGAAAATAGTTGTTTTAGAAAATGCAGGAATAGAGGCTTTCCAAGTTGTGTTGGACAGCGAAAGTGTGTCAGGACCAATAGAGGACTTATTAGCTGAAAACACTATTCTAATTATTGATATTCCTCCTAAACTAAGGGGAGATCAATCGGAAGATTTTGTGGGAAAGATAAAAAATTTGCTTCCGTTCATAGAAAAATCGACTGTAGAAAATGTGATTTTTATTAGCTCCACTTCGGTTTATGGAGACGAAAATGATCAGGTTACAGAGGAAACACCGCTCAATCCCGATTCAGAAGGCGGGCGACAACTCCAAATTGTAGAAGCCCTTTTGCAAAATAATACGCAGTTCAAAACAACGGTTTTACGTTTTGGAGGACTAATTGGCGAAGACCGCAATCCAGCGCGTTTTCTTGTAGGCAAGGAAAATCTAGATAATCCTGATGCGCCAATTAATTTGATTCATCAAAAAGATTGTATTGGCATTATCATGCAAATCATTGCTAAGCAAGCTTGGAATACTACTTTTAATGCAGCAACACCTTATCACCCATCAAGAGAAACCTATTATACTCAAAAAGCAATCGATTTTGGCTTAATCCCTCCTACTTTTGATCATAGTAAACCATCAATCGGTAAAACAATACTTGCTGATAAAATAGAAAAAACGCTCGATTATACCTTTCAAATACAATCCTTATAACGTGAAATCAAAAATAGTAGGCGCATTATCTGCTCCAAAGAACGCCAATGGCTTAGCAATAGTAGCGTTATGTTTCGTTTGTTTTTTTTGGGGAACCACTTGGATCGCCTCTAAGGAAGGAGTAAAACACATGCCAGCACTGCAATTAGCAGGTATCCGCCAATTAATAGGCGGACTATTATATGTAGCTTACTTTCTGATGAAAAAAGAACCTCTACCCAAAGGGAAACAGTGGAAAACGATTATTATTTTAAGCATTTTAAATTTTGCCTTGAGCAATGGTCTAAGTACGTGGGGCGTCAAATATATCAGTAGTGGTTTGGGTGCTATTATCAATGCCATTTTCCCAATTTGGATTGTGATTATAACTTTTTTTAGAGGAGAAAAACTAGCCAAGCTAGCCATAGCAGGGTTAGTAATCGCTTTCTCAGGAGTGTGCGTCATTTTTTATGAGCACTTAAATGATTTATTGATTCCTGATTTCCGATTTGGTATCATATTACTTACTCTTTCTACGATTAGTTGGGCTTTTGGTAGTTTATATACCAAGAAAAAAGCGGCTACCTTTAATCCTTATTTTAGTTTGGGAATTCAAATGTTGCTGTCTAGTATTCTATTATTGACTATAACCGAAACCACTGGTATGGCGGTACCTTTAAGTACTATACCTGCAATTTCGTGGTGGTCCATTGCGTACTTGGTCATTATAGGTTCAATAATCTCTTTTATTGCTTATATCTATATGTTGCAAAAATTACCACCAGAAATCAATAGTATTTATGCCTACGTCAACCCAATTGTTGCCGTATTGTTGGGAGCCGTTATTTTTGGAGAAACGCTCACGGTAGCCATAGGAATTGGTGGACTAATAACGCTGAGTGGTTTGTATATGGTCAATCATTCAATCAAGAAAAACAAACGTATTCTTGCCGGGAATAAGGTGTAGTACCACTATAAAAACAAAAATATTCCCTTGATTGAGAGCGTCATGCTAAGGAACAAAGAATCACTATCATTGGAGCAACTTGTTTGAATTCTTTATGCGTCAGAAGGACATGTTCGGAGCTACGTTATGACAATATTTGTCATTCTGAGGAACGAAGAATCTTTGCTTATTGAGCAACTGATAGAGTTTCTTCCTGCGTCAGAAGGACAATTTCGGAGCTAATTTGTCATTCTGAGGAACGAAGAATCTCTGTTTATTGAGCAACTTGATTTGATTCTTCCTGCGTCAGAATGACAAATTAAGGTTAATGCTAGTAGGTACTTTGTATTCCATAAAATAGTCTTTGTTAACGGAGCAACTTATAGAGATTCTTCCTGCGTCAGAATGACAAAGTTAAGGTTAATGATATGTAGCTACTTAGTATTCAATAAAATAGCCTTTGTTTATGGAGCAAATTGTTTAGATTCTTCCTGTGTTAGAATGACAATTTTGGGGCTAAATTATGACAATATTTGTTATTCTGAGGAACGAAAAATCTTTGTTTGTTGAGCAAATTGCAGAGATTCTTCCTGCGTAAGAATGACAAATTTAAGGGTAATGATATCTTGCTACTTTGTATTTAAAAAAGTCGTTGTTTATTGAGCAACTTGTTTGGATTCTTCCTGCGTCAGAATGATAAGGTTAATATTACCAAACTACTTTGTCTTCAAGAAAAACAAGCGTATTCTCGCTGGAAATAAGGCGTAATTATCACTAAAAACAGTAATTTTAGTAACCATAAGTCTGGCTATTTTTATGGTATATAACGGTGTTAATTGATAATAAAATAATTTTCATAAGTAATCGTGCAAAATCACTAAAAGTGGGTATTTCTTAGATCGTGCAAATTTTATATTTTTGAAAAGCTAATAGTCAGAGAATAGCCCTAACTTTATCATTTAAATTTATGAAAAAAACCACAAACCACAAACCACAAACCACAAACCTTAATTTGTAAGATAATTATTTTTGCCATTTTAATGATGTCTTTAAATGGTTGCAGCGACGAATTACATCCAGAACTTACAGATATCGGAACGATGGATTACTCGTTTAAAAAAATTAATCTAATGGAGCTGCAAAAAATTAACAGTAAAGCATTTACTGAATCCACAAAACTCCAAAAAATTACTAATAGTAAAAACAAGTCCATAGGTTCAAATAATAATTATGATCTAGACTTACAAAACATTCAATACACGATACGAGACAACCAAGATGAAACTTTTTCATTTAGAATTTATCAAGATCCAACCGCCACCTCTCAACAAAACATCGTTGTAGACTGTAAACAAAATAAAACTCCACAAACGTATCTGATAACCTACAATCTAAGTAAATCATTAAATCAAATAATTAATAATACTGATTTTAAAAATGCTATAACAAGTACAACAATTGTTAAAATCGCATCTGTTTTAAAAACTGGTAAAAATGATACGGGTGGTTGCCTAACAGTCGAAGTTTATGATGGCGAAGTGGATTTTTGTCAAGGTAATCTTGTCACTTATGGTAATGAACCACACTGTTTCGAAAAAGATGGTAAGACACCAAGAAAAATACAAGTATATAAAATTGTAGCCGCCAGTTGTTCAACAGCAAGCAATTCTAGCTTTAACCCAATAGGCGGTCAGTGGACTAACAACAGTCCTGCAAGCAATTCAACTGACCCTGAATCGACTTTAAACGGCAATGGTGTCAGCATAGGTGACGATAGCAATACACTAAACGTGTTTATCCCAAACTATTTCACAAGTGATGATTTAAGCGACCCTGCTGTTCAAAATAGAATCCAAATTAACTTCTTTATAAATGATTTATACCTATCAAACAGTGGTACCAAAAACATAATTGATTCCACAGAATGGCTGTTAGGCTATACTAACTACTGGGTTGATTCAAATGGAGGTCTAACATCTTCAAATAAAATTGCACTAACTTATGCATTAACAAAATTATCAATGGTAGTTGATCAATTTTCACCAACTAACTACAACATGGAAAGTTTGGCTGCATTTAAACTGACTGCCTTTCAGTTTTTACTTGAGCACGGACAAAGACTAACACAACTAGATACCCAAACGCAACAGAATATTTTACGAATTTGTACTGATTTTGAAAATATTGAGTTTGCCGATGAAACAATTCAATATCAAATTGATAACTATTGGTCGACTGAAAGTGCTGTAATTGCTAACTCATTAATAACTGCTAAGTTTGAAAATCCAAATATGAATTTTGATGTAGAGGCATCATCGAAATCCCCGTTTAATATAGATTTCTCTTCAATTAACAACGCGACTACAGAAGGAGCTAAATTTAATGAAGTTTATGACGCATTAAAAGAATCACCTGAATTTAAAAAATTATTTATTGATTTGTTTGATGGGCCACAAACTCGTTTTAATGTACAGTTTGAAATAAATGCTATCACGGGAGGAGCAAATGGTAATACAAACACAGATTTATTAAACCCAACTTTAAACTTAATAACAATAAGCACTAATTTCTTAAAAACAGCTAATAAGTTAGAAATAGCAAAAACTATTATGCATGAGTGCATTCATGCCTACTTGAATATAAAACTTTTTGATGGTGGTCAAGGGATAAGCATTTCAAAATTAAATAATTTGGATTTATTTAATCTTATAAATGAAAAATACAACGGATTTATTGGAAAAGAAGACCAACATAATTTTATTTATAATTTTATGTTACCTACAATGGAAAAAATCTTAGCCGATGTAAAAGATACTTTGGTAACCTCTGCAGACAATATGACAATGTTGCAATTAATAATGCACATTCCTGTTGGAAGTAATGGTACTCAATTTATTTGGGCTGACTTTTATCATAATTTAGCATTATCCGGTTTACAAAATTGTTCATTTTTTCAAAATGAAATAGGCACGATAGATAATACAGGTCAAATCTTAACAACCATAAATCAAACATTAATGGATGCTTATAACCAATACAATAATTTTGGACGTCTAAATTTACATCCCTAAATTTAAAATTATGAAAATTTATTTATCTATTATCCTATTAGTACCATATGTACTATTCTCGCAAGACTTAGAAAAAATTAAAGTAGCAGATACCGTATATATATATTTTAAAAGAGATAAAAATCAATTTAGCAGCTCAAATAACAGTTTTAATTTAAATAATTTAAACTACTACTACTCTAATTTTGGTATTACCAATCCAAAAAGCTCTACTATGACTTTTATGCATCATTATAGTTTAACACCAGAGGAAAAGAGAGAGCGAAAATCTTTTTTAAAAAAAAATAAAAATCTAATTATAACCTATGATTTTTTAACCAAATATAATTTAGCAGAAGCAACAGAATTAATTGGGCATAAAAAAAAGGTTTATTTGATCGATTCTGCCGAGATAGGT
>CAXBGV010000024.1:0-16003 GCA_963975235.1 uncultured Flavobacterium sp.
ATCAAACTTTCATTGATTTTGAAGTACTAATAATAGACGACGCCTCTACAGATTGCAGTTTAAAAATTGTTCGTAAATGGGCTTCCGCCAAAATAAAAATTATTGAACACCAACAAAATAGAGGACTTTCGGCTGCAAGAAATACGGGAATAAAAATGGCTACTGCCAAATATATCGCGTTCTTGGATGCTGATGATTGCTGGCATCCGAACTATTTGGAAACACTGGTAAGTTTAATAAATCAATATCCAGAGGCCCAGCTTTTTGCTACAAACTATTTAGAAATCTATTCTAAAAACATAGGCCTTGCACCAAAAACAGCAATACAAAATACTGCTAACCATTTTATTATAACTGACTTTTTTAAGTCTAGTTTACAGCAACCAATCTACTGTCCATCAAGTTTATGTGTTACAAAAGCAGTATTTAATCAAGTTGGCCTTTATGACGAAACAATAACTTTTGGGGAAGATGTTGATTTTAACATTCGAGCTAATACAGCTTATAAACTTGCTTACGCAAGCGAACCGAAGGTATATTATAATGTAAGCTCTCAAAATCAAATAACTAAATTGCCTCTAAAGAACAAAACAATACCCAACTTCGATTCGTACGAAGCTTTAGCAAAAGTAAATCCTGCTTTAAAGAAATACTTGGATTTTCATCGCTATATTTTTGCAAAAATGTATAAAATCGAAAACGACATGGTACATTTTAAAGCATTAAAGAAAGGCATTCATCGCAATCCTAGAACTTCAGGTTTAAACAAACTACAGCTCCTTTTACTAAATTCTCCTCCTGTACTGCTTCGCCTGATAGGGAAGATCAAAAAATATTTGGTTCGCAAAGGATATCGTTTTACAAGCTATTAGTTTTTTGAACGTATTCTAAAAACTGTGCAAAATCTCTAATATAATCAGACTCATCAAACACTGCCGAAGCCAAAACTAAGCAAACAGCGCCAGAGGAAAAATTATCTAATTCTCTCCAAATATTTGTATTAATTAGTAAACCTACGTTTGGTTTATTTAAGGTTATTTTTTGGTGTGCCACACCATTTTTTACAATCACATCAAAACTACCTGAAATTGCAATTAAAACTTGTTTTAATTCTTTGTGCGCATGACCACCTCGACTTGCCGAGCTTGGAATATCATACAAATAATAGACTCTTTTTATGTCAAAAGGCAAAGTACTATTTTCTACAACCCCTATAGTACCTTGAATATTTTCGATTTTAGGAATTTCAATCAATGCTACGTTCATAAAGCTAACTTACATTAATTTTTAAATAGTTCAACCATTGATTTCCTATATTTTCCAGTGAAAACTGTTGTATACTAGCAACTGCATTTTGTTTACAAGTTTGGTATAAAGCGACATCTTCGATCATTAGATTCATGGCTTGTGTTAGTTTTTCAAAATTTTGATTTTCAACTAAAAGTCCGTTTTTTCTATCTTGTATAATCTCACTAGGTCCAGACAAACAATCAAACGCAACTACGGGCGTAGCGCATGCTAATGATTCAATTAAAACAGTACCAAAACCCTCATTTTGACTTGATAAAACGGTGAACTTCGCATTTTTAATATAGGCAAAAGGATTTTTTTGCCAGCCTAAAAATACAATCAAATCTTGCAAATTATGTGTTTTTACTTGCTGCTGTAGTTCGGCACGTAGAAACCCATCACCTAGAATTACTAATTTTATTTTTTTTACGGGTAAGCTAGATTCGGCGTAAGCCATAATCAATTTATTAAACTGTTTTACAGTATCGTCCATTCGTCCTAAACTGATAACGTAGTCGTAATCTAATTCAATTTGTTGCTCTGACTGAGATAAAATTTCATTGATCGCAATAGGATTATAAATCGTATTTATATTTTTGTATCCGTACTCACTGCTTATTCTATCTTTTATTTTTAGTGAAACAGTTACGATCCCCAGAGCATTGCTGTAGATACGTTTTGCCAAAAAATGCCATTTAGGAAAATACAAGTTGGTCATGTAACTGTGAATAGTCATAACATAAGGAGCTTTGTACAACAACCTTGTTGTAATTAATTCCTGAAATTGATTGTTTTTTACTCTAAAATCAATAATAAAATCAAAATGGTTTGTTTGTAAATACTTTCGTAAAACCCAAAATCTTTTTAACCTATTAAAAACAATATTAGAGCTATTTTTTAAAGCGCCAAGGTTCAACAGCTCCCCTGCAAACTCATAATCTACCTTATCGATAACAATGATATGATGTGTCTTTATATTTTTACTTTCAAAAAACTGAGACAACAATGCAGCACATCTTTCGGCTCCGCCTGAGGCCAATTGTTCGCTAACGAGACATATTTTGTACTCTTTTTTTTGAGTCATAAAGCAAATTCACTAATTTCGAAAACAAATATAACTATTCATGCGGATTTTATTAGTGGGCGAATACAGCAGATTCCATAATTCCTTGAAAGAAGGCCTGATTAAGCTTGGACATGATGTAGTTATTATTGGAGATAATGATTTTAAGGATTACCCCTTAGATATATCTGTCTTTGCGAAAGTTTTTAAAAAAAATTATTGGCTCAATAAAATCAGACAGGGTTTTTATCGAGTATTTAAAATTGATCTTGCACAATTAGAAACAGCCTATCGCTTTTTTAAAAACAGAAAAAAACTAGTAGGTTTTGATGTGGTTCAATTAATTAATGAATATCCCTTACAGTCCACTATTTTTTTAGAAAAGAAAATGCTTGGCTATATTTTTAAAAATAATAAAAAAGTATATTTATCATCCTGTGGCGACGACTTTGTGAGTGTAAAATATATGCTTGAAGGACAATTTCGTTATTCGGTTCTTACGCCATGTGAAGCAAATCCAGAATTAGGACACTGCCCCTATACTCTCCGCTACGCCACTAAACCCTTCCAAGAATTACATGATTTTGTCTATAAAAATACTATAGCAGTCATACCCGGAGATTTAGATTACGCTATTCCGCTAGAGAATCATCCACGAGCCAAGAAATTAATTCCTTATCCAATAAATATTGACAAATTGGCTTACAGCCCTATGCAGATTGAGAATAAAATTATTATTTTTCATGGGATAAATGAGGCCAATTACTTTAAAAAAGGCAACGGATATTTTGAAGATGCTTTAAAGATTATTGAAAATAAATATTCTAAAAATGTCGAAATAATTACTGCCAGAAGTGTACCCTACGCAACCTACATTGACCTTTACAATAAAAGTCATATTGTACTTGATCAGGTCTTTACGTATGATCAGGGTTACAATGCCTTAGAAGCAATGTCAAAAGGCAAAGTTGTTTTTACAGGTGCTGAAAAAGAATTTATGGAACATTATATCTTAAGCGAAAAAGTATGCATAAATGCGCTACCAGATGTGGATAATTTGATAGAGAAACTGTCTTTTTTAATAGAAAATCCCAATGAAATTCTCGCACTAGGGAAGCGTGCTAGACAATTTATTGAAAAGGAACACAATTACAGAACGGTTGCTGCACGATATCTCTCCGCTTGGGATGAAGAGTAAGCGCACGCAATTTATATACCCTATTGATTGCCCTCTACTTTTACTTTAAGTTTTAAAAGTAATTCTAAAAATTCGTTAAGTTCTTCTATTTTTAGGATACGACAAATACCTATATAGGCAAATAACCCTAAAAACCCACTTAAGACCAATTGCAGCGCCAAATCATCAATAATGGTTAGAACTACGACAATTATTAAGACCATTCCTATTGTTGCAATTAGTACCGGAAACATATCCTTTAATTGTCTACCAAGACCGTATCCATATAATTTACCTGGTAAATACGCATTTATCGCAAATGACATTGCTGCAGTAATTACATGGCCTATTATCATAGCTTTAACTCCAAGCGGAATTGTAATCACAAGAGCGAGCAGCGTTATTGGTAATTTGCTTAAGTCTACTTTCAAAAACAAGTCAGATCGTCCTACTGCATTTAAGACATTCATGTTTATTGCGCTCATGGGTAGAAAAACTCGTGCGAACATCATCCATTGCAACATGGGAACTAAAGCAATCCATTTTTCTGTGAGTAACAAAACTACAATTGGTTTTGCTAATAAAGCGATGAATGTCATCAAAGGAATATTTAAAAAAGCTGCCATTTTTATCATTCTGCCAAATATGGAGACTAACCGTTGCTTGTCTGTTTGAATGGAACTAAATACGGGGAATGTTGCTTGTTGTAAAACAGTGCCAATTGTACCCGCAGAAATATCAGCGAATGTTTTAGCTCTTGTATAATACCCCAAAGCTGTTGTGGGATAATAGCGACCAATACAAATATTGTATATATTGTTCAGTGTTTGTGTGTATAGACTAGCTACTAAAAGATTAGATCCATAGCCAAATAATTTTTGGAAAGACTTTTTTGAAAATGTAAGAGATAGTTTCCACTTTCCGTAAAACCACAATGCAATAGCAGTTGTTACTGAACCTATCAACATTTGGACTATTAAAGACCAAACGCCATAGCCGTTTAAAGCAAAAAACACACCTGATAAACCTCCCAACGCAACACCAAAAAGATTACTTTTAGCGATAGATTGGAAGTCCATAGCTATAGTTAAATCCGTTCTTTGGATAATCGCAAGAGCATTTATAAATAAACTTAATCCTAAAACTCTAGTCAAATCTACTAGCTGTGGCTGGCGAAAAAAAACAGCTATATAAGGTGCCATTATAAATAAAACAAAGTAAAACAGTACACTTATAAGTAAGTTAAATACGAATACGGTCGAAAAATCTAGAGCGGTTCTCTGTTGTTTTTGAACTAATCCCATACCTAAACCACTCTCAATAAACGTTTGTGACAGAGCTATAAAAATTGCAAGCATTCCAATTAAACCAAAATCCTCAGGCATTAACAATCTTGCTAGTACAATACTAACTATAAATTGCCCCATTTGACCTGCAAATTTGTCAACCGCAGACCATAAGACTCCTTTTACAGCAGCTGATTTTAATGAGGGTTTTTGCATTAGTAGTGTATTGGTATTTATTAACTATTCGCTTTCTAATCGAACGTCTATTACTTGACCGGTATAACCTGACAATAAAGTTTGAATACTTCGCATTGCTACTACATCTGGATTTAGCAAAGTCGATTCAGGCTCATTTCCGAAATTTTTTGTTCTCATAGGAGTTTTTGTTCGCTCTGGATTAATGCAATTTACCTTAACATCAAAGGGTTCCCATTCTTGTGAAATTGCTTGGACAAAATTCACAGTGGCTGCTTTGGCTGACGAATATATACTAAAAAAAGCACGGCCTCTTGTGTAAGAACTAGAGGTGAAAAACAGCAAATTACCTTTAGATTTCTTGAGATAGTCTAATGAAGCCAGAGCTATATTTATCATCCCTAAATAATTAGTATTGACTGAATCACAAATTGCTTGATGTGCCATTGTTGCTAATGGTTCTTTGTGCAATATACCAGCTGTGTTTACTACAAAGTCTATTTTACCTTCACTGGCAACCACCTCTTGTAGTGCCTTTTTTACAGCATCAAAATTAGATATATCAACATTATTCTGACTTCTAGAAAAGCTGTGAACCTTAACTCCTTTTGCAATTCCTAAATCAACGATAGATTTCCCAATACCTGAACCTCCTCCAAAAACAACCATCACCTTACTATCAAGTAATTCCTTGTTCAGGGGTACATTATGAATCTCGCTTGATCTTAACTGAAATAGTTTATCTAAGATATAAGTATCCTCCAGATACGTTAATTTCATGTTTACTTCATCGCCTTCAACAACAACGATTTGTTCTGTGGGCAAATATTTTTTTACAATTCCGCAATCATCAGTAGCTTTAAAATCTTTGTCAGCGAAAGCAAGGTCATAGGCACTAGCGATTACTTTTTGCTTAAAACCTTGCGGAGTTTGTCCCCTTCGCATTTTTATTCGGTCTGGGATTTCCTTTATTATTTTGCCTTCAACCGCTATAATTGTATCAGCTGACGGAATAGCCACATCAACCGCATTATACTTATCTAAAGCTTTGACCACATCATTAATAATACGTTGACTTACTAACGGACGAGCAGCATCGTGAAATATTAAATTAGCATCTTCATCAGCAGCATAAGCTTTAACTGCAGCATAACTAGAATGGTAGCGCTCTTGACCTCCAACTAAAATACGCTTCACTTTGGTCCATTCATTTTTAAGAATCATATCTTCGATCATAAATATGTAATGCTCATTGACGACCACTGCAATTTCATCGATCAAGCTGTTTTTCTCAAAAGCATCTACAGCATGCTCCAATACCATTTTTCCTGCAATTTTAAAGAATTGCTTTGGTAATACTTTTTCTAATCGACTTCCTATACCTCCAGCCAAGATGACAGCTATATTCATTTAGTACTATTTAAATTTAAAATGGTTAAGACGATAACAGTTCCCGCTCTAAAAACTGCATGATCTCGTGAGATGCAGTAGCTTTATTTTTATTTAAAAGTGTATTATTGACAAATTCAGCACGCATTTCTTTTTTTTCGTCTTGTCCTTTTAAAACCACATTTTCAATAAAATCGATTAGCTGCTGTTGGTTTCTCGATTGATAATGCACCTCGATTGCTTGCTGACCAAAAGTACTCCATTGTTCCATTACAGACTCTTTTCTAATCATAAAAAGAGCAGGTTTACCTACAACTAAATATTCGGCCATGAAAGATCCACAGTCGTGAATTAAAGCATCCGACGTTAAAAAAAGATCAACATAATCACCACTTTTAAATTGTCCGTTATCTAAATTATCCCACTTATCATAATAAGCCTTTGTTTTATCTGAACCCCAACTGGGATCTTGTTCTAATTTTTTACGGAGTAACGGGTGCGGTTGGAAGGCTATCTGAATTTGATTTTTATAGGTTGCGGCTAATTCCAGAAACAGATCACAATATTCTAAAAAATTAGACACTTGATTGAGTTCGTTCATAGAGTGATGTGGAGCCCAAATAACTTTTTTTAACTCATTACTTGTGTTTTTCCAAACTAAATAATTAGGATTCTTACGAATTAGCAGGGAATCGAAACCAGGATATCCGGTCAAGACGTTATTCTGACCTTTATTTATCTGTTTTTCTCGTGCTATTTGTTGATGGATAGGTGTTTCTGAAAATATTTTCCATACTAAATTATGAAAATCCGTATTGTAAAACAACTCATATTTGGTAGTCATAATAGCATAAGGAACATAGCCTGTCAAAGTATGAGAAAACTGCTTTATGTAATATCTATAATCTTGAACTCCCTCATATGGATTGGTATAAAAAATCATGTCTGGCTGAAAACTTTTTTTAATATCTAAATACTCCTTTTCGTTGTACGTTTTGGTTACTTCGTACCCTTTTTGTATAAATGACTGATAGGTTTTCTCCATTTCTAACAACATGTATTCTCGACCAAAACTCACAACTGGACAAACAAAAAGTGCAGGTTCAAACCTAGGATGTACAAGTAGTAAGTTATAGAGTAAGTCGTATTTCCAAACTGATTCATGTGTTAAAAAAAAAGCAACTTTCACTTTATTCTTTGCTCGAACCTTGCTCAAAGCTCTTCGATGTTTACTAGGCGCTTGCATAATCAAGAACCAATTACAAATTGATTGGTATTTTTTTATAGATTTACTTTTGGCAACAACAAGAAACCACCATATTGAGGCAGGAAAATAAGATTTTAATGTATCCTTTACTTGTTTCATTGTTTATTCGGTTCAAAATTAGTACCGCATACTTCCTAATATTGATTTATAATTTTTACAATAAGATCTACCTCTTCGTTTGTTAAAGTAGGACTTATGGGCAAACTCAAAACTTCATCATGAATTTGTTCTGTGATTGGAAAAGATAAATTATTATACGCAGTTAGTGCGCTTTGCTTGTGCGGCGGAACAGGATAATGTATAATGGTTTCAATTCCGTTTTGGTGCAAATACTCTTGCAATTCTTGGCGGTTTTTAGTTCGAATTACAAACAAATGAAATACGTGATTAGTTGATTTATCCCAACTTGGAAGAACTATTTTTTTATTATTAATTTCAGATAAATACCTACTAGCAATTACTCTTCTTTTATCATTATCGCGGTCTAAATAAGGTAATTTAATATTTAAAAAAGCCGCTTGCAATTCATCTAACCGAGAATTCACACCTTGAAATTCATAATAATATTTCGTTTCAGAGCCATAATTCCTGAGTGTTGATACAACTTTGTCCAATGCTTTATCATTCGTCACTACCGCTCCACCATCACCTAAAGCACCTAAATTCTTCCCCGGATAAAAACTATAAGCCTGCGCATCTCCCCTCTTGACAAGCCCACTTTTACTTTCTTCTTCAAAATAAGCACCGTGAGACTGAGCGGCATCCTCAATAACTAAAAAGTCATGTTCCTTTGCAATAGCTAGTATCGCCTCCATTTCGGCCAATTGTCCATACAGGTGAACAGCTAAAACAGCCTTGGTTTTAAATGTAATTTTTCCAGAAATTAAATCAGGATTTAAATTATAAGTTTCTAATTTTGGCTCGACCAAAACAGGAACCAATCCAGCTTCCATAATGGCTAAAATACTTGCTATAAAGGTATTCGCAGGTACAATTACCTCATCTCCTTTTTGCAATTTACCTAATTGAAGATACCCCTTAAATAGTAGCACTAAAGCATCAAAACCATTACCCACTCCAATACAGTATTTTGCATTACAATAAGCCGCAAACTGCGTTTCAAATGCTTTTACTTCATTTCCTAGAACATACCAACCACTTGCCAAAACTGACTTCAGTTTATCTTGAAAAGCATCTTCGTAGGCCGCGTTTATCTTTTTTAAGTTTAGGAAAGGTATCATATAATTGGACTTTCTAATTTGTAATAATTAGCTGTTTCAAGTTCATAAAAATCTTGAACAATTGTACTCGCTCCAAAACTTTCTTTCCAGTACGTTAATCCTTCATTCAGTTTTTTGCCTTGGTCAACGTTCGAAATACCAAAATCAAAATAGCGCTTTCCTATAAACTCTTTTTGTAGTAAATAATCAAACAAAAAATCTAAACTGCCTGTTTCTTCTGATCCAAATTTAGAAACGTATTGACAATGCGCCACTTTTTCAGATTCAAAAATAGTCGTGCCTCCCACAATTTCGCCCGCATCATACACATTAAATTGTCGAATGTTATTTGGAAAAAGCAACTTTAAGCGACTAATTTCTTCTAAGGAATGAACTGGTACTATATTATGTCTAAGTTTCAAATTTGGAATTAATATTTCATTCCAAAAACCATCAAAATCAACCTCTTCTTTGATCATTAAATCTTTGGAGACGGCTTTTTTTATTCCTCTTTTTCTAATTTTCGAATAAGTCCCTGCATTAGACAAATCAATTACAGATAAGACATCTCTGCGAGTTAATTTGGCCTCGACCAAAAACAGCGCATAAAGCAATTCCTCAGCAGGTTTATGATGGTAAATTGAAGGGATTATTTTAAGGTTTACTATTTGTATATCAAGCCTATTTAAAAACAACATTACTTCTTTAAAAATAGCTAAAACAGCAGTTTGACTGAGTTGTTCGCAGTAAATTAAACCACCATAACTCAGGCCTTGATGTGAATGAACGATAGCTCCAACTCTATTTGCAGGCAGAACAGCAACTAATTTTTTATCATCAAAAATCAGCAACGAAAAATCATCAAAGCGTTCCTTGTGGTACTCCATAAAATCACGATTGAAGAGAAAAGTAGCATTCTTGGCTTTGCCGATAAAGGCATTCCAATCCTGATAATCTTTCGATTCGTATTGTCGTACTAAGTATTTTTTCAAGTTTATAATTTTGATGTTGTGAAAGTAACCCTTTTTAATTTCTATCCAAAACAGGTAAATACCATTTATATTTCACTGCCATTAATCGAATGGAGATAATGACTGCTGATGTGCTTAAGTATAAAATATCTTCGTTTAGGTGTAATTTTTTAAGCATAAAAAAAACGATACCGCCAAGAATACAAATGGTAGCATAAATTTCTTTCCTAAAAATAACCGGAATTTCATTACACAAGATATCCCGAATTACACCGCCAAAGCAAGCCGTCATAGTTCCTAATGCAATACAAATAATAGGATGTAAACCAATATTTATTCCTTTTTCCAGACCTATCAAAGTAAAAACTCCTAAACCAATAGTATCAAATAAAAACAATGAGGTACGTAGTTTATCAAATTTTCTACGAAATAAAATGGATAACACAAAGGCCAATGCAATCACATAAACATACTCTAAATCTTGCATCCAGCCTACTGGTGTACGACCTATCATTACATCTCGTAATGTTCCGCCACCAACTGCTGTTACAAAAGCAATTATAAATACACCAAAAGGATCTAACTTTTTACTAATAGCAGTCAAAGCACCTGACATAGCAAATGCAATCGTACCAATAATGTCTAACAAATGAAACATGAGTTTCTTTTTTTTTAATTAAGACGAATTACAAAACGCAACACGCAATGCTGGCAAAATTAGCTAAAAATAGCGGGACAAAGCAGCTTTTTCAACTTAATACCTTAATCTACGAGCGAACACTAAATAATTGGTTTCAATTTTATAAAACTGCATTATCTCCGTATCTTTGTTCTGTAAATAGCAATTAAATCTAGAATCTCTTGAAACAAATCACTTCCATTCAAAATCCCTTTATAAAAACGTTACTTTTATTACAAGAAAAGGCACGAAATCGCAAGCAAAGTGGTACTTTCCTGATTGAAGGAAAACGAGAAATTATGTTGGCACAAAAAGGCGGTTACGAAATAGAAACCGTTTTATTCGCTCCAGATATCTGCAGTGAAATCGAAGTCCGAAAGTTATCGAAATCAGCAGAATTAATCGAAATTAACACTGCTATTTTTCAAAAATTAGCTTACCGAGATACGACCGAAGGTATTTTGGCTGTATCCAAAACAAAATCGATGCAATTAACTGATTTAAAATTATCTGAGAATCCTTTAATTTTGATTGCTGAGGCTCCGGAAAAACCCGGAAATATAGGTGCATTGCTTCGCACAGCTGACGCAGCAAACCTCGATGCAGTTATAGTTGCAAATCCGAAAAGTGACTTATACAGTCCAAACATTGTACGTTCGAGCGTAGGTTGCTTATTTACAAACCAAATTGCCACTGGTACAACCGCAGAAATCATCGCTTTTCTAGAAGAACGAAAAATAAATTTTTACTGCGCCACGCTACAAAACTCCACTTCCTATCATACTCAGGATTATACAACTCCCACAGCATTAGTGGTAGGAACAGAGGCTACTGGCTTAACACAAGAATGGCGAGATGCTGCTACACAAAACATTATTATTCCAATGCAAGGCGAAATCGATAGTATGAATGTATCGGTTGCAGCAGCTATATTAATCTTTGAAGCAAAAAGACAAAGAGGATTTTAAAAAACTAAAAAAAACTTTATGAAAAATAGAATATTTATTGTTACCGCCTTAATAAGCGTCACATTTTCGTTTGCACAAATAACAGAACCACAAGTTGATGCACTAGTAAACAAAACTTTAACTACATTTAATGTTCCTGGAATAGCAGTTGGAATTGTTAAAGATGGAAAATTGGTCCTAGCCAAAGGTTATGGTGTCAAATCGATTGAAACTAATGAAAAAGTAGATGCAAATACTTTATTTGGAATTGCATCAAACAGTAAAGCGTTTACAAGTGCCGCACTAGCAATATTAGTCGATGAAGGAAAAATAAAATGGGATGACAAAGTAGTTAAATACCTGCCTAATTTTAAAATGTATAGCGACTATGTGACTCAGGAATTTACTGTTAGAGACCTATTAACGCATCGAAGCGGATTAGGTTTAGGAGCGGGAGACCTAATGATATGGCCTGATGGAAGTGATTTTACAGCCCAGGATATCGTTCAGAATTTACAGTACTTAAAACCAGTATCCGCTTTTAGAACGAAATACGACTATGACAACCTTCTGTACATAGTTGCCGGAGAAGTTATTCATAAAGTTAGCGGAAAAAGCTGGTGCGATTTTATCGAGGACCGCATTATGAAACCTTTGGAGATGAACAACAGTGCAGCATCTTACGTGCGATTAAAAGATTCTACCAATATTATTGCACCTCACGTTCCCATGAACGGAAAGCTAAAAGTTATTAGACGTTACCAAAACCAACTCTTTGATGCAGCAGCAGGAATTTATTCAAGTGTCAATGATCTAAGCAAATGGGCTATTATGCAAATGAATAATGGAAAATATGGCCATGAAAACAAACAATTATTTTCGGAGAAGGAACATGATGA
Source organism: uncultured Flavobacterium sp. (assembly GCA_963975235.1). Taxonomy (GTDB): domain Bacteria; phylum Bacteroidota; class Bacteroidia; order Flavobacteriales; family Flavobacteriaceae; genus Flavobacterium. The sequence goes on from CAXBGV010000024.1 coordinate 12,384, forward strand.
AATGTGGCAATTACAAACTATTATCCCAACCAAGACCAGAGCGCCATACAATACTCACTTCAACGGTTACGGTTTAGGTTGGTTTGTAAGCGATGTAAAAGGATTTAAACAAGTAACTCATACGGGCGGTTTAGAAGGAATCGTTACGCAAACAACGTATATTCCTGAATTACAACTTGGAATTATTGTACTTACTAACCAACAATCTGGAGCAGCATTTAACGCCATTACTAATACGATTAAGGACAGTTACCTTGGAATTGCTTCGGAAGATTATGTTAGTATATACAGCAACAGAGCAAAAGCAAATGAAGAAACTGCCGACAAAACTACTGATGAAGTGTGGGCAAAGGTTGCGCAAAATAAAAAAGAAAAAATTAAAGTAGATTTCAAAAAAATTATTGGAACCTATAACGATAATTGGTTTGGTAACGTTAGCATTTTTGAGAAAAAAGGCAAGATCTATTTTCAATCTCAGCGCTCAACTCAACTTGCAGGAGAAGTGTTTTTTTACAAAGATGGTAACTATGTAGTAAAATGGAACAACGCTTACTTTCATGCAGATGCACATCTCTCTTTTACGTACGACACCAAAGGAGCTGCTACAACCCTTAAAATGAAAGCAATATCTGAATTAACAGATTTTAGTTATGATTTTCATGATTTAGACTTTACAAAAGTAGACTAAGCTTGTTATGTCTTTAAAATAATTTCAAAAAAAAATGAACCTACAAGAACAAATTGCGAAAGCTGAAACTCGAATTTTTAAAACCGTTTTTCCCAACACAACAAATCATTACGACACCTTATTTGGAGGAACAGCGCTGTTCATGATGGATGAAGTAGCGTTTATTACAGCCACGCGTTTTACAAGAAAAAGGTGTGTCACGGTCTCCTCTGATAAAATAGATTTTACTAAACCCATCCCTGCTGGTACGATTGTAGAACTAGTTGGTTCTGTTGCACGAATTGGTAATAGTAGTATTGATATTAAAGTAGAAATTTTTATTGAACAAATGTATAGTGATCATCGAGAAAAAGCTATTTCTGGAAGTTTCACTTTTGTAGCATTAGATGAAAATAAAAATCCAACAAAAATCCTTGAAAACAAGGACTAAAGCGTTACCAATAAAGTTTGTCATTTGACTAAAAATCTCCTTGTTTTATCCAAAACTAATCGCTATTTTTAGGAAGTAAATCCTGCTGTTATGATCGAAATAGATTTAGAAAAAGAAAACAAAGCCATTGCTCAAGAATACAAGGAGTTACTTCGTATTAGTTATCAAACCTTAAGTACTGAGGATAAAAAACTTATTCGTAAAGCCTTTGATGTAGCAGTAGATGCTCACAAAGAACAGCGACGCAAATCAGGTGAAGCTTACATCTTTCATCCTATTGCTGTCGCAAAAATAGTAGCGTCAGAGATTGGCCTTGGTGCTACATCTATAGCCGCTGCACTAATGCACGATGTTGTAGAAGACACAGCAATAACGGTAAAGGATATCGAGAAAATGTTCAATCCAAAAGTTGCCCAACTAGTCGAGGGTTTAACTAAAATATCTTTAGTCCAAAAAGACATGAATGTGTCTATGCAGGCCGAAAATTTCAGAAAAATGTTATTGACCCTTAACGACGATGTTCGCGTTATTTTGATAAAAATAGCTGACAGGTTGCACAACATGCAAACTATGGACTCGATGGTCGATTACAAGCAGGTTAAAATCGCTTCTGAAACCTTATATATTTATGCTCCCCTAGCGCACCGTTTGGGATTGTACAACATCAAAACAAAGCTCGAAGATTTAGGATTAAAATATACTGAGCCTGCTGTTTACAATGATATCGTAGGCAAAATAAGAGAGACAAAAGAGCAACAAGATGCTTATATAAAAGACATTTCTGATGTAATCAAATCGTCCTTGAATTTAGAAGGTATCGATTACATTATGAAAGGCCGACCAAAGTCGATTTACTCTATACGCAGAAAAATGAAAGCGCAAAATGTGAGCTTTGATGAAGTATATGACAAATTTGCTTTGCGAATCGTGTACAAATCATCTCCTCACGACGAAAAGTTTCTTGCTTGGAAAATATACTCGATTGTAACAGATCATTATAGACCCAGTCCAAGCCGATTACGCGACTGGATCTCCTCACCCAAGTCAACTGGGTATGAAGCCTTGCACATTACCGTTATGGGACCAAAAGGTCGATGGGTCGAAATACAAGTGCGTAGCGAGAGAATGGATGAAATAGCCGAGAAAGGATATGCAGCACATTACAAGTACAAAAATGGAGCTACCGAAGAAAGCGGATTAGACGTTTGGTTAAATTTACTAAAAGAGGCTCTCGAAAACTCTGAGTCTAGTGCTGTCGATTTTGTTGAAGATTTTAAAATGAATCTGTATTCAAAAGAGATCTATATTTTTACGCCAAAAGGAGATATTAAATCATTACCCAAAGGAGCAACATCACTCGATTTTGCCTTTAGTATTCATTCTGAAATTGGTATAAAAACACGAGGCACGCGCGTAAACGGAAAATTAGTGCCTTTAAATTATGAATTAAAAAGTGGTGATCAAGTAGAAATTATTACCTCTCCCAACCAAAAACCCACAATCAACTGGCTTGATTATGTAACCACGTCGCGAGCAAAAAATAAAATCAGAAATGTTCTTAATGAGAACACTAAGAAAATTGCCGAAGACGGGAAAGAAGTTTTAACACGGAAGTTAAAACACCTGAAAATAACCCTGAACGAAACAGTTGTTAATGAGCTAGTTAACTTTTTTCAATTGAAAACAAGTTTAGACCTCTTTTACAGAGTAGGTGTCGGCTCGATCGAAAACCAACAGCTAAAAGATTTTGCTGCTCAAAAAAGCAATACGTTAATCAATTTCTTTAAAAACAAAATAAAGCGTACCGGACCAACCGCAGATGCTGACATTCACAAACAGGTTCTGAGTAATAATTATGACCTATTAGTTTTTGGCAAAGATCAAGATAAATTAGATTACAAATTATCTACCTGTTGTAACCCAATTCCCGGTGATCAAGTATTTGGTTTTGTTACGATAAACGAAGGAATAAAGGTGCATAAAAAAGATTGCCCTAATGCGATCTCCATGCAATCCAATTACGCGTATCGCATTATGCAAGCCAAATGGATTGATTCGTCGCAAGAAGAGTTTAAAGCAATATTGAACATTACTGGAATGGATACTTTAGGACTCACAAATGAGTTAACAAAGGTGATATCAAACAATATGAATGTTAATATTCAAAGTATTTCCTTAAATGGTGATGCAGGTCTTTTTAAGGGACAGTTAACCGTTATTGTGCAAAACATAACCATCTTAAAAAAACTAATCGATAACATTAAGAAAATTGACGGTATCGATAAGGTAACTAGAGTATACAAAAACTAGCAAAAAAGAACATAATAAATACCTAATTAGCATTAAATCAAATAGTATACGAGTACAGTAAGAAAATCAATTTGTTTGAAAACTCACAAATTTATTTTCTTATCTCTGCTTTAACTTGATAACTATTAAAATAAAAAATTATCTTTGCCAGATATGACACTCATTTCCACAGATAACAACAAAAACCAAGAA
>CAXBGV010000025.1:0-15538 GCA_963975235.1 uncultured Flavobacterium sp.
CGGGAATAAGCAAGTAAATCGTTTATAAGTGTTTGCATGTGCAAGGCAGAAAGTTTCGTACGCTCTACGTAGTATTTTCCCATTGCAGATAAATTGTCATATTCCTCAACAAAAATTCGACCTGAAAATGTTTGAATTTTCCTCAGAGGTTCCTGTAAATCATGACTAGAGATATAGGAAAAAGACTCAATCTCCTTATTTGCAATCAGTAATTCCCTCGCGCGTTTTTCTTTCTCAATATTTTGAAAAGCCAGTTCAGTATTAGCAATTATAAGTTCTTCAGCACGCTTCTCCTTTTCTTGATTTTGATAGGCGAGTTCATTGTTAGCAACAACCAATTCTTCGGCACGCTTCTCCTTTTCTTGATTTTGAAAAGCGAGTTCATTGTTAGCAACAACTAATTCTTCGGCACGCTTCTCCTTTTCTTGATTTTGAAAAGCGAGTTCATTGTTGGCAACGACCAATTCTGCAGCACGTTTTTCTTTTTCTTGATTTTGATACGTCAATTCATTTATCGCTAGGATTAGCTCATCGGCTCTTTTTACTTTTTCTGAATTTTGAAACGCAAGCTCTTTATTTGCAATGACTAGTTCAGCCGCACGTTGTTCCTTTTCTTGATTTTGATACGTTAGTTCCTCGATAGCTATCACTAATTCTGCTGCGCGTTTTTCTTTCTCCTGATTCTGAAAAGCTAATTCTTTATTCAAATTCGCTAAATTATTATAGGCGATAATTAATTCGGCTTCGCGCTTTTCAGTTTCAATAATTTGTAGCGCTAGTTTTTCACTAGCAATAATTAATGCTGCAGCAATATCAGGGTTGCTACTAAATTGAGGAGTTACTTGTGCGTTTTTCGGAACTACTTTTTTATTCATTTTGTCTTTAAAAGTTCGAGAACAGGGCTAAATTTTCTAGTAAATGGAGTTGTTTGCATTCAAATAAATTTCCTTTGACAGCTGCACTTACACTAGAGTTAATTGTTGTCAAATGTACTACATAATAGATTCACTAATACATGAAAGAAAAGGTATTTAAATGAATTAAAAATCTCGAAAATTACTCTTAATAAATAACCTTGTTGTATTGAAAATCGCTCTTATAAAAACAATACGACGTAGATTAAGTGGATGTGCTACCCGCGAATTAAACGTTTTATTTCATTGTTCCATTCCGTACAACATTAAAAGTAAAAATACCCAAATTACAAAAAGCTATTTAATACATGTAAAAAAGTGAGTTGCTTTTAGTGGTAGGAGCATAAAAATAATTACTCAATATGAGCTCCTATTAGATCCAAGAACTACAACCTAGGAAAACTAAGAACTACCTACATAACATTAAATAAAGTAGGTATAAACCAACCTTAAATTAATAAATTAGTTATTACGATGGTTTTTACCAACAAAATAATTAAAATTTAAATTTAATTATTTTTATCACTATATTTGTTGGTGTGTACCAACACTAAATATATTTTAAACGATTAAAAATGGAAAAAACCAACATTAATTGGATAGAAATGAGCGATAGAGCAATCGTCAATACAATTGGGACTTTTATCAAGCAGCAGCGCTTAAAGATTAATAAAACTCAAGCACAATTGTCTGTTGAGGCAGGAGTTAACCGGTGGACTTTAGGACAAATAGAAAACGGCGAGGCAATTACAATGATTTCTCTAATTCAAATTATGAGAGCTCTAGATATTTTGTACTTATTTGATGGATTTACAATTAAGCAGGAGATAAGTCCATTAGAACTAGCGAAACAAGAACAAAATAAGAGACAACGTGCAAGTAGTAGCAGCAGTGATACTTCTCACAAAACAGACTGGTAATGATAACAACCGCTTTTGTCAAAATATGGGGAGAAACGATAGGTGCTGTAGCATGGAATAACCAAACTGGAGTCGCTAGTTTTGAATATACCCCAAAATTCATAAGTACCAAAGTAGATTTGGCACCACTTAAAATGCCAATTGGTACTAGCAACAATCGGATTTTTTCTTTCCCTGACCTGCGAGATGTTAAAACATTTAGAGGCTTACCTGGTTTATTAGCAGATGTTCTACCTGATGATTACGGAAACCAATTGATCAATAGTTGGCTAGCGCAAAATGGTAGACCAGAAAACAGTATGAACCCTGTAGAGTTGTTATGCTTTATTGGAACACGAGGCATGGGAGCTTTAGAGTTTGAGCCTTCACAACTTACTAGTACTAAAAAAGCTTTTGATATCGAAATAGACAACTTGATTAGCCTTTCTCAAAAAATGCTTTCTAAACGGGAAGGCTTTGAAACGAACTTGAGCGAAAAGGATCAAAATGCTATGCTCGATATTCTTAAAATCGGAACCTCGGCAGGTGGCGCCCGTCCAAAAGCAATTATTGCTTACAATGAAAAAACAGGACAGGTTAAGTCTGGACAAACAGTAGCGCCACAAGGATTTGAGCATTGGTTAATCAAATTAGATACCGTAAGTGATGTACAATTTGGAGAAAGTACGGGTTATGGACGCATTGAGATGGCGTATTACCTGATGGCCGAAGCTTGTGCAATCGATATGATGGAATGTAAATTGATGGAGGAAAACGGCAGAGCGCATTTTATGACCAAACGATTTGATCGTGAAGGCGGAGCACAAAAACACCATATTCAAACCTTATGTGCCATGCAACATTATGATTTTAGTCAAATTACAAGTTATAGCTACGAACAACTGTTTCAAACCATGCGTTTGCTACGACTTCCCTACCCGCAAGCAGAACAGCTCTACAGAAGAATGGTATTTAATGTAATTGCTCGAAATTGCGATGACCATACTAAAAACTTCGCGTTTCGACTTAAAAAAGAAGGAAGCTGGGAACTAGCACCAGCTTATGACATTTGCTTTGCCTACCGTCCTGACAGCGACTGGGTGAGCCAACACAACCTTAGTATTAACGGTAAAAGAAAAAATATTACTAAAGACGATCTTTTGAGTATCGCCAAAAATATGAACATTAAAAAAGCAAATGCGATCATAACACAAATTAGTGCAACCGTTGCTAATTGGTATGAATATGCAGATAAAGCTAAGGTGACAGAGGATTTAAAGAAAAAAATAGGAGCCTTTCATCTCCGAATGTAATATGACTAATTCGTGTTAGTTAAAAATAAAGAACTACTCTATTTAAATATATTTCCTATTCTAGTAAAAATATTTTTTCTTTTAGTTTTAACAAAAACCACTTCTCCCATCAAAGCATCAGTCATCTGCATTGTGATTTGCAAGTTGTTTTTCGTTTTGAATACTTCCATTTCTTGGGTTTCCATACCTATATAATTAAACTCAAGAACCACTTTATCTCTAAAACTTGTAACAGGTATTCTAATGGTAAAGTCTCCAGAGAGGTTAGATTGCACCGTATTATTAGTTGCTTTTTGGGTAATGTTTACTCCTGGGATGGGATAACTTTTGTCGCCATTACCGATAGGGTTTTCCAAGATTTTGCCAAAAAACTCAATATATTCATTTGAAATTTTGGTATTATTATCTCTTTTCACCTTATATTCAACAAATTCTGTCTTTGTCTTTTCATTTTGCGAAAAGGCGGGTGTTGCTATAAAAAGAGATGAAAAACCGATAAACAATCCCATTTGATACCACCGGCTGGTCTCGCCAGAGTACAATTCCTTCTCCAATTGATTAAGCGAAAACCTGCCACAAACTTGAACGTTACTTTCCAGAGTTTTTACAAGTTGATCTTTAGAATAAAATTGGTAATCAATAACTTCCCTCTTACAACTCAAACAAAACCTACCTTTTTCAGTAGTATTCATTGCATTCCAATTCTCACTACAGGGATTTGGTACTTTTATCGTGTATTTCATAGTAGTTCATCGTTTATTACTGCCTGTGCAAGTTTAAAAACATCCTTTTTTCCTTATTCATGAACTAAAAAAATCTTTCTAATATGCTATTATCGTTAGATGTAGTACGTAATTCTCAAGTCTTTCACCTACTCAAAACAGCTGCTAATATTAGTCCTTATTTATGTTTTTCTAAGTTTGAGATAAATTTAATGATTTTTTCTACTTTTTGGTCTTCGGTGGCAACAGAACTAATATTTTCTATTATTTCATTTTGCTGTACTGTATCTAGTTTTAGAAATAAATCTAAAACTTCAGCATCTCTAAAACAATCTACAATCATTTCATAATCATTGCTTTTTTCTTGAATTTGATTTTCAAGATAAAGCGTTACATTTACAGAATCCCCCGCACCTTTTCCAGTAGCAGATCTAATCTCAGCATTTATCGCCATTTTTTTATCTGAATTTTTCACTGGTCCTAAATTTTTACTTTTAATTTCAAAATTATCTATCGTACCAGATACCTTCAAATCGCCCCATTTTCCTTTTATATCTTTGGTGTGAGGTATAATGAGTTGATAAGTCCAAGCGCCATTTCCTGGAATATATTGAATTAGTAATTTTTCATTTTGTATTAAATAATTCATTTTATACGGTATCAAGAGTGGTTTTTAATTTTCTATTTACTTAAAAGTTAGCTTTAAAATTGGCCTTAGTGCTATCATCGAGTGCTTTTTGGTATTAATACTTTACTGTTTTAATGTAGTCAATGCTTTAGAATTTCGCAAGAGAAAAACATATTGAAAGTAATCTGTTGTACAAGTACCTGCTTCAGGCACTATATTTTCTCCAATCAGTCTTGATTTTATACTAATCAGGTTTTGAGACTTAAGATAAGGAGAATTCTTTGAATTTAATTTAAATAGTGTAATCGCATTTGGTTTACTTACTTCTTTCAAATCATTAATTCCTTTTACAAGTTGCAAGGGACCGTCAGCATTAAGCCAATCAACTTTTTCGTTGTCTGGTGTTGGAAATTGAGGGTTTTTAGGAAGATACATCTCGCTATCTAAAGTGTAGCTTACAAAGCTAGTGGTTTTTATCCCCATTTTTTTTAATCCTGAAGCGAATGTTTCTCTCTTATCATTATTTTGCAAGGCATGGAAAAAACCAAAGAGACCATAGAATTTTTCGTTTTCAAGTTTTTGTTTTTTGATGGTGTTTTTAAAGTTTAAAACCATTGCTTCATCCCTACTACCTGTTGAATAATCATCAAAGTTTTTGTCGATTCCGATAACTTTTATTTTTACTGAATCAGCAAGTTTTTGATTGTAATCATAAATCATATTCCATTTGTCAAAAAGTTCCTGACTTGATTGCTGCGGAATTCTATTTTTAATAGCTAGCACAACCTCTTTTAATGTTTGTTTATTTTTAATAGAGTCTGTCAAAAAGTAGTTCAGTTTTTGAGCCGTGATACTATCCATTTCTGCGATATAATACTTTACTCCTATCTTTTTATTGAGGAAAAAAAGTAACTCCTTATCTAATTTTTGATTATCTGCAAAGCCGTGAATTTCTCCTAGAAGAAAAACTTGAGACTTGTAAAAATCGTCATCAAATAACTGGTCATTGATAGTGTTTTCAATTTCAATAATATTGTTGGTCAAATAGGTTATGTTCTCTTGATTTTTGGAACCTAAAAACAATTTGTTACTAATAAAAAAGTAAACACTAAACAGTAAACAAAAACCTATAATAGTTATGAATGTGTACTTAATAATTTTTAAAAATTTTCTCATTGTATGATTTGTTAATTATAATGATTCAAAAGTATTGTTATTACAATGAATCTAAAAAAAACAAATACTGAACTGTTGATTTTTTAGGATGAACCATCTTTTAATCTCGGCAAGGTCGCCATTTACCTCCTACAGAATCGCTTTCGGCGCTTTCGCCATACTCTAATCTAAACACTTCATTTAGTGTATTATCTTTTCTATAATATGGCCGAGGTGGACAATTTTAATATCATTACAGCTATCTAGCCATATTTTTTGATATCCTCTGTAAACTGCTTCATTTCAACTATTTGTATTTATTATTCATGGCAATGGTGCGAGATACTGCTCTTTTCATTTACACTATTTCAAACTTCGCAAGCTATTATTTTTCGCTAAAGTTAAAATTACTTGTCAAATGTAAAAATGAATTTACAAGATTTGCAACCATTTTTTGAATGCCTTTTATATTGTGCTTCATACAAGAGAACAGCCTCTTGTATTCTGTCCATGGCTTTAAGTTAAATGCTACGCACAAAAGTATCAGACACAAAAAATGGGGTAAAAATAGCTTTTTAAGCCGCGAGTAATATCATTTTTTATAGTTGTAACAATTGCATCTCTATTCGTATTTTAGGCTAGCATAGGCAACCCAGTGTTTTTGAGTGGCAATAGCTGTAGTTCCCATTCCTAAATCTTCTACTTTTATAAGTTCCTGATCTGTACTCGACTGGTAATCTAATAAAGTCCCTATCAAAGATTTGTTGTATAAAGTCTGATTTAATTTATTTGCAAAACTAAGTCCAAATGGCACTGCATAACGACCACACCAAACCCATTTGTATTCTTTGTAATCCTTGCTTTGTACGGTATATTCTGTAAATTTTTTTACTTTTTCATTACTAATTTCGTTTACTAATGACGTAGTAATAATCTCCATATCCATCGCTCTGGCTTTTTTAGTGCCGGCATCATCAACTCCAAAAGGCGCTAAATCTCCGCTCCAATTTTCGTTGCCATAATGCACTGCATCATTAGATATAACTACTGCGAAGTCTTTCCCGTATTTCAAATTCTTTTCTTTCATAATCTTGGAGACAACTTCAGAGAGATCAGTGCTAATGCCTTCAATTGTTTCATAATTAATGTACGGCACCAAGATTGGAATAATTTCTAGCTTCTTGTTTTTACGATGTAAAAAAGGGATAATGGCTTCTAATGAGTGCTCTAACACTTGCATCTCGTTATGAACTAGATAAGAGGATTTAGGAAGTCGCTCGATAATTTCAGCATTTAAATCCGAGACTTTTAAAGCACCATAAGGCGACTTCCAATGGGTATAATCTCCAAAAATGATTTTGTCTTGAAGCATAAAATTTCGAGCACGATGAGCAACACCAACTAGAATAATGGTTTTTGCGTTGACTCCTTTAAGTGATTCATAATACAAACGTCCCGCGTATTTGTAATCGTCATGCGGACATATAGCTGCTTTCCATTGCCTATTATTTTTAGAATCCTTTATACCTAAACGGTTGTAAATAGAATCTAATTGCCAATTGTATTGTGCAAAACCAATCGTATCATTCACCTGCCTAACTTTTTTTTCAAGTTGGTTTACTTGTGCCTCAATTTTTGTGCTTTTTTCAATTTTACAACTAAAAAAAGAGAGGCAAATCAATATCAAAAATAGTCGCATGTATAATTTTATTTTAAAAAATGAGTTCTAAATCGATCTTTACGAGGGCAGGAAATTGAATAGGATATTTGCAGTCTTTCTAGACGGAGATTTGTTATTCGTTGCGTACTCCTAGGACTTATTCGAGATTTATTTTCTAATTTTTATATAGTCCCAAATTGCTCCAATAGCAGCACCAATAATTATTCCTATTCCAATACTAAAAGAAATATCATTTGTATAGGCTCCATATGCCGCACCCAGAGCTACTCCAAAAGCTGCTCCAATAATAACTCCTTTTTCATATTTCTTATTATCTGACATAATTGTGTTTATTCTAGATTAGTTGTAATCGTAAGCTACTAAAGTACAAATTTTAATTTTTATCTATTACGTTTTTGTACGTAGGGCTTACACTATCGGCATGTTTCCTTGCTGGAAATTCAAAATCATTCCCTTTTGTATCTAACTTAAATACGATTTAAGAACGATAATACCACAAAACTCTTTGCTAGCCACCAACATTTATTGGCGGTAGTTGTTTATTTTAATAAAAGAATTTATTTTGAAATATCTTTCAGCAACTCTTTCTGAACTTAAAATTTTAGTATGACACTCTGTTGGTTTTTTTTGTCTGATTTTTATTCCATCAAAATAATCATTTTCTAATTGCTTTAAATTTTTGGCAGAACTTGATGCACCAATGCTTATTTTGTCAATATCAATTTTTACATTGTCAAAAACTTTTATGTTTTTACAGACTAAATTTTCATTTAGATAAGTTAGATCAAAACAACTTATACAATCTCCATTAAATCCATTTGGTATTTTTCTAGCAAAAAAATTCACTTCATTTATTTCTTTTCTGTTGGGAATTATACTTCTATAGTCGCTAAGGCATATTCCATACCAAATGCCAGCTTTATCTTGATTAATATCCATTATAATACCAATGTAATATTGTTTGCCAATAAAAATAGAGACAGCATCACCAAACTTCAATTTTAGACTATTAGATTCAATTCCATCCCAATTCGGTTTCAATATATCTGGATGAAAATTTTCAGTTTTCTTGGTTTCACAACTAAATATCAAAACTAGTAAAGTTAAAAGTAAGAAGGTATTCCTCATTAAATTATGTTTTCATGATATATTTGTTTCGAATGTATTGAGTCTAATTTAGTTTACAAAGGTTACAATTTATATTGATTATTAAAATGGATAAATCCTATGAAACGTAAGCATGGAATTACCGCAAAATTCACAAGTGCAAGAAACGGCAGTTATAGTCAATTTTTTATTGCACTATATTACTAAACCACCGAAGTTCTTCTGGCATATTTGTAACAATTTCAATTTTATTAGATGTTAAAGTAGGTTTTACTTTTACGAATATGGTTTCTTTGGTAATTTCTACTATGTGCGTACTTTCAAAGTTTCCAACATCTTTGTGTTGAAGCTTAAAATTATATGTTCCTGGCAGTAAAAATAATACCGCATATTCATTTGCATTAAGTTGTCCAAGTGCACTACCATTTATCCATATATTGAGGCGGGACGTATCGTCAATTTTTTGCATCATTCCACTTCCGTTAAATATTAAAACCTTCCCATTACCAACTTCATTCGCTGAAATACCTCTTGAGGAAGTTCTAACTAGTTTGTATTCTGAGTTAATAGATTTTAAAGGGCTACAACTAGTTAAAGTTGAAATAACAAGAATTAAGTACATTAATATGTTCCTCATTGGCATATCTTTAGGTTAGTTTGGATTGTTTACTACTTATTTTCATAATTTTGTTAAATATCTATGAATCATATTTCCGTTCAAATTTTCACTAATTTATCTCTTCTGTTATTGAATTCTCCGAATTTCACTAAAATTACTTAACGTTTTGCGTCTTCACGAAGAGACGGAAAAGTATGCCGTATTTTAGGTTTATAACTGAACTTTCAGACGCAAAACCAACTGTAAATTAAGCCTGAAACCCAAATTTCTTAGAACCGCTGTTAGCCAAAGTTATTTATCATCAGCGCTTAAATCAATTTTTTTGAATATACTAAAAGCATCTTCAGGCTGAAGAGCCCATCTGAAAGCTGGATGTATTTCCCAATCATAACCATAGTTTGTTAATTGTGTAGATAAAAATCTATTTTCTTCGAAAAATTTTCTATCGATATGTCCTGATTCGAGAACCTTTCTTGCAGTAATAAAATTTATTTTATATAAAAATTGCACTATATCCGTTTCAGAAGCTATTTTTCCATTTTGAAAAGTGAATCTACCTTGTTCAGAAATATTCCTAATTTTTTGCTTCAATTTATTAGTGTCATAAATATAACCTTCGCCTTTATTAAGTTCATTTCTTGATGGTTTCATATTCAACAATAGTCTTTCTATTTGAGGCAATTCCGATTTAAATTCATTGACAGTATCCTGAATTCTACCTTGTGAGTATTCTTCAAATATTGCCTTTAGATTTTCAGTTCGTATTATTTTGTTTCCACCTTCGTTGGCGCTTCTTGCAGCAAGTGTACAAAGTTTAACCAAATCTCGCGGTCTTTTTCTAATCATAGACATCAAAATTCTATATGTTGGGGCATTTTCCCATTTTCCTATATCAGAAAATCTGTCTTCGAAAACAGGATTTAAATAATAAGCTAATCTAAACTGTTCTAATTTTCTCAAATTGTCTATGTCAAAGTCTTCATTTAAAAAGGTTTGAATCCTTTTTATCAAAAGAAGTAAAATCTCATGATTTGTCCAACTATGCCAAACGACTGATGATTCTATTTTATCTGTAGATTCATCAGAAGTTCTAACAAGGTAATAAACGTCAGATCTTAATGAAATTCTAAATTGAAGTCCTTCATTGTCGTTACTCATGTCACGTACTGCATTTAACAATGCAGAGATACGAGTAATATCTTCCTTTTTACTTTGCCACCCTCTATCTAAATCATCAATATAAATTATAATTTTTTTATTATGAAGGAAACTGTTTACTAAAGCCTTTTTTGAAGCTTCTAAGTCTACATATTCTTCTAAAAAAATTTTAGATGTTTCTGTGATAAATGACATAAATTTTCCAGAATATCCTTTTAATTTATCAAAAAAATTTGAATCTGTACCAATACCGTAGGAATTCATAACTTTTTGAGCAATAATCATTTGAAGACCTTTTTTCCATTCTCTAATCATTAGATGGAAATCTTGTGAATCATATGCTAAATCTGCAATGTCATCTGGTTTTACTAAAATTGGTAACCTACCTTTAGTCAAATCTTCGTTCATTGCGATTTTGAATAAAGCAGATTTGCCAATCCCTTTATGACCAACCAAAATACGAAGTGGTAAATCAGCAACTACCTTTTCATGTGTATTACTTTTTAAATAATATGATTGTAATCTTTCAAAAGTCTCATCTTCAGCTGCTTCTGAACCAAATAATTTATTAATGTTTTCTTCTGTAAATTTTATTTCCATTGTTTATACTTTTTTAATAATTGTTGCTAATGTGTTACAGTCTCTCGTCAGTTGAGAACTTCGGAACGAATTATTTTCCGTTAAAGATAAAAATTCTTGCGAAACGTGAACGTGAACTCATAACAAAATTCGCACTTGCGAGAAACGGCTGTTATGCAACGTGCATCATATTATCTCAATTTCAAATAGCAACTTTTTCGGAGTTTGTTTTCCAGATGAAGTTCCCGAATAATAAACTTTGAATACAGTTTTTTTCTGCTTATTGAGTTCAATCAAATCTTTTACTGAAACTGAAAGTGCATTTCCTTCTCCTTTCGCTTTTGTTTCTATTTTCTTTTTGCCATTTTCTATAAACAAAAATATTTCGCAATCTTGGCATGGCGTATCATCAAAATGTTTAACAATAATCTTGTCTCCATTTTTATATTGTTTGGCTTTTATTTGAATCTTTCCTTTATTGTATTCGTTATATTCTTTTATTTTTACTTTGTTATAGTAAACATGCCAAACGTCAATTGTGTCAGCTTTCGATATAAAACTTCCAAGAAAAAATAAAACAACAAGAAATATGTTTTCCATAAATGTTGGTTTTTTGCGCAATTTTGGTTGCATGTTGCATACCTGTTATATAACACCAAATATAACTACTTTTAAATAATATTCTAAACATAAATTAAGTTTTTTCCTATTTAAGCTATACCACTGTTCGTGGTTGATGTTAGTAATTGGAAAGCTCAAAAAAAAAGAAGTTTTAAAATTTAATTGGCAAGTTGTTGCTTTATTTTAAAAAAGTGGTACTTTAGTATTTTGAGCCCTAGCCCAGATAGCAGCGGCATCTTCCTGCTGCGAAAAACGAAGCTTTGGCTGAATTTTTCGCAGCAGGAAATAGAGCGAATAGCTGGAAATAGCTCCTAAAAATAATTTAAAACGATACTTTAAAAATGAGATTAGAAGATTTTGACAATGATGAGGATAAAATAATCCAGGATCGATTGAAGCAGAAAACATGGAACGAGATACGCACAAATGACAGCTGGGCGATTTTTAAGATCATGGCCGAATTTGTAAACGGATACGAAACTATGGGGCGCATAGGCCCATGTGTATCAATTTTTGGGTCGGCTAGAACGAAACCAGAAGACAAATATTACCAGCTTGCAGAGCGTATTGCCTACAAAATAAGTAAAGCGGGTTACGGCGTGATTACGGGTGGTGGTCCCGGAATTATGGAAGCGGGGAACAAGGGAGCGCACCTTGGCGGAGGAACATCTGTAGGATTGAATATTGTGTTGCCGTTTGAGCAGCACTTTAACCCGTACATCGATCCGGACAAGAACCTGAATTTTGACTACTTTTTTGTTAGGAAAGTAATGTTTGTAAAATATTCGCAAGGATTTGTAGTCATGCCCGGAGGTTTTGGTACTTTGGACGAAATGTTCGAAGCCATTACCCTGATTCAAACTAAAAAAATAGCACGTTTCCCTATTATTCTTGTTGGCACATCCTACTGGTCAGGATTGATCGAATGGGTAAAAACGGTATTGATAGAACAAGAGAAAACAGTAAGTCCCGATGACTTAAAACTCATTAAAATTGTAGATACTGAAGAAGAAGTAGTCGAGGTACTTGACGCTTTTTATAAGAAATACAATTTGAAACCTAATTTTTAACTCTAAGAGCTGTTTTACGACAGCTCTTTTTTGTTATATTAGCTACAGTCAATTTGTATTATCTATTTACTCGCATTTACCTTAACAACTTTAAACCAATCACTAATTGAAAAACTTGAGGACGTTGGCCATTTTCTGCTTTGTTTTGTTGGCTTCAATAAAACAATATGCGCAGCACCGTTCCCAAATTTTTGTAGAAGTAAATTACCAAACCAATACCTTAAATATCAAGCAGGAACTGCAATTTGTGAATAATAGCTCCGATACTTTATCGGCAATTGTTCTCAACGATTGGACTTCAGCTTACGCAAATGTGAATACGCCTTTAGCACGACGCTTTTCGGATGAGTTTTATAGAGGCTTTCACTTGTCGAATGCTAATGAGCGAGGTGGCACAAAAAACATTACCATTCTTGACAATGCTAATTTGTTTTTAAATTGGAACATCCTAACTGAGCATCCCGATATCATTACTGTTGCACTGCGACAAAAACTGCCGCCAAATAAACAAACCACTCTGCAACTAACGTACACGGTAAAAATTCCATCTGATAAATTTACAAAATATGGCTACGATAACGCCGGAAACATAGCGCTTAAAAATTGGTTCCTTGCTCCTGCCCGCTATGAATACCATGATTTTGTATTACACAGTAACGAAAATCTTGATGATATTGCAAATGCGGCTACGGACTACGAAATAGAAATGAATATTGATAAAAAATATGCCGTTACAACTGACTTGGACCAAACCACAGCTGTAGCGCATGATACCTATACTGTTTATAATTTTAATGGTAAAAAAAGGTCTGATTTTAGTGTTTACATCGAGCCCAAAGCGAGCTTTTATTCGTTCAGAGGCAGTTCAATGCAGATCATTACAAATATTAAGGACGAAAATCTAAGCATCATACAGCAAGCTCGGGCTATAGAATGCATTTCGCAATTTGTAGAAGATTTGATCGGTAAATATCCAAACAAGAAAATAGTTGTTTCTCAATTAGAATACGAACGCAATCCCTTTTATGGCTTAAGTCAGTTGCCGTCATTTATTCGGCCTTTTTCTGATGAATTTACGTATGAACTAAAATTTTTGAAAACCTATTTGAATGCCTACTTAAAAAACAGTTTACAAATAGACAGTAGGACTGATAGTTGGGTTTTAGATGGTATTCAGGTATTTGCCATGATGCAATACATCGAAAAAAATCATCCCGAAAGTAAAATGCTTGGTAGCGTCTCGCGTTTTAAGCTCCTGAGAAGTTACAACTTAGCCAATATCGATTTTAATGAGCAATACAGTTACTTTTATATGTTGATGTCTCGTAAAAATTTAGATCAACCGCTAGCAAATGCCAAGAACTCCTTGATAAAATTTAATGAACAAATTGCTAGTAAATACAGAGCGGGATTAAGTTTACGGTACTTGAACTCCTATTTAGAGCAACATGTAGTTCCCTCTAGTATAAAAGATTTTTACAAATTAAATCGAGAACAGCAAACGAACTCCTTGGCTTTTGAGACAATAGTAAAATCTAAAACCAACAAGGATATCAGCTGGTTTTTTAACTCGATCATAAAATCGAGGCAAATAGTCGATTATAAAATTGCACGGGTTACTAAAAGTAAGGATTCAGTTTCTTTTACTTTAAAAAACAAAACAGGCCTTTTTGTTCCAGTACCCATTTACGGTATAAAAAAAGGTGAGATTGTCTTAAAAAAATGGCTGGAGCCAAAGGTAGATGATACCATTTATGCCATTGCTCGCAATGATGCCGATAAATTAGTGCTTAACTACAAAAATGAAGTGCCAGAGTACAATTTAAGAAACAACTGGAAAGCATTGAGTGGTTTTTTCCCGAACAATCGACCAATAAAATTTGCATTCATGAAGGATTTAGAAGATCCTTACTATAACCAAATTTTGTATGTACCTACATTAACATACAACTTGTATGATGGCCTAACTCCGGGCATGCGCCTACACAACAAAACTCTTCTAGACAAGCCTTTTACTTTTGATGTAAATCCTTCCTACTCTACATTAACAAATAATTTGTCTGGATCCGGAGCACTATCTATCAATCAAAATTATAGAGAAAGTAGGTTGTTTAATGTTCGCTACTCCTTGTCTGGTAATTATTTTCATTATGCTCCTGATGCATTTTATACTAGAATTAATCCATCAGTGGTTTTACGAATACGTGAAAACGATTTTAGAGACAATAAAAAGCAAAGTATCGTTTTAAGACAAATATTTGTAAATAGAGAAAAAAGCGCCTTTGTTACCAATGTGGGTGACGAAAAGTATTCCGTCTTTAATGCTAAATACTTTAACACGCGAACCGAAGTTACCAATCACAGCAGTTTTAGTACTGATTTTCAGTTGGCTGATAATTTTGGAAAAATTGCAGGAGAATACGAGTACCGTCGATTGTTTGAGAACAATCATCAACTAAACTTTCGTTTTTATGCTGGGGCTTTTCTTTACAACAACACTAATTCGAATTACTACAGTTTTGCATTAGACCGACCAACAGACTATCTTTTTGATTATAATTACTATGGGCGGTCTGAAAACACTGGTTTCTTTAGTCAGCAACTCATTATAGCCGAGGGCGGATTTAAATCAAAATTAGATACCTCATTTGCAAACCAATGGATGACCACTGTAAATGCAAGCTACAATATTTGGAACTGGTTAGAGGTTTACGGTGATGCTGGATTTCTAAAAAACAAAAACAGCAAGGAGCAGTTTGTTTATGATAGCGGAATTAGGTTAAACTTGGTTACTGATTATTTTGAATTGTACCTACCGGTCTATTCTACACTAGGTTGGGAAGTGGGACAAGCCCGATACAATGAAAAAATTAGATTCGTAATCACTTTATCACCAAAAATTTTATTTAATCTATTTAATCGAAAATGGTTTTAATTTGAAGAAAATTTGCTCCGCAAACAAACTATTCTCTTTTTTTTGGCTAATTATATGAATTATAAAAAAAAATAAGTACTTAAAATTATATATTTTTGACAATAATTAAATTATATTTCTTTCAGCGAATTATGATA
>CAXBGV010000026.1:0-15265 GCA_963975235.1 uncultured Flavobacterium sp.
AGATTCTGGTCCCTTTTATTGTTTTTTTTAATTCCGTTTTTGGTATTAGGACAAAATAGTACTCCACATTTATTGAACGAGTTAGACCAAACAATCTCAAAACAGCAACTGTATTCCGTTCAAAAAGAAGCTGCAATACAGGCTCTTAAAATGCAACTGAGATCTAGCGCAACCGAATTGCAAAAACTAACGATTTCCCATCAGCTGTATGGCGAATACCGTTTGTACAAGTCCGATTCGGCTCTTGTGTACGCTCGAAAAAATGTTGCAACAGCCCAACAATTAAAGGATGCTAAAAAAATAAATCAATCTTATTTAGACCTAGCTTCTATCATGGGAACCTTAGGAATGTATAAAGAAGCTATCGATATACTAACTAAAAAACCAACAACACAAAGTGCCGAATTAAAAGTAGATTACTACAATATTAACCGAAGTATTTATGGATATATGGCCGATTACGCCAGTTCCAACTACGAAAAAAATAATTATTTGTCCTTGGTAACAAAATACCGAGATTCGGTATTACTGTATGTCAAAAAACCATCTGCAGCATATACCATTAACCAATCCGAAGCATTGATCGCAGAAGGAGACTATGACAAAGCGATTACACTTTTACAGACTCCTTTTCAAAACTTAAAAAAAAACGATCCTAACCGTGCCGTTTTAGCTTACATCATATCGAATGCTTATCAAAAAAAAGGCAATGTCCAAGAACAGAAAAAATGGCTAATTATTTCGGCTATTTCAGATTTAGAGAATTCAAAAAAAGAAAATATTTCCTTGCGTAACTTGGCGTTCTTATTGTACGAAGAGGGCGACATCGATCGGGGATATCTTTATATTCAGCGCTCCTTAGAAGACGCCTTGTTTTGCAATGCAAGACTACGCACTTACGAAATTTCTAAAATGCTTCCTATTATTGGTGAGGCCTATCAGCAACAAAACGAGACTAATAAAATGCAGCTTATTGCATTTTTGTTTTGCCTCAGTCTATTAACCATCGTGTTGTTCCTCGTGGCTCTACAACTTTTTAAACAAATGAAGCAATTAAAGGCAGCGCAAACAGAATTAAACCAAGCCAACTTGCAATTATCAACATTTAGTTGTCCTTAATACTACCTTACAATCAACTAACTTAATGTTGAATGAGACCAATAATAATCTTGCAGAAACAAACCGAATAAAAGAAATCTACATTGGTAGATACATGGACCAATGTTCTGATTATATCGCAAAACTAGAGGGATATCGTAAAAAACTTAATGTGATGGCTACCGCAGGCAAAATGAATCAATTATTGGATTCCATACAATCGAAACAATTTATTGCAGAAGAATTAACCGAGTTTTACAACAACTTCGATCGCACCTTTTTGCAATTATTTCCCGATTTTATAACACAATTTGAATCGCTTTTGATCGATACTGAACTCACTCAAATAAAAGATGGTGAATTATTAAATACCGAATTGCGTATTGCTGCCTTAATTCGTTTGGGTATAAAAGACAGTGCTAAAATTGCCACTTTTTTAAGATATTCCGTTTCTACAATTTACAATTATCGCTCTTTACTAAAAAACAAATCCAAAGGTCCACGAGAAGAGTTCGAATCAAAACTGCTCCTAATTGGTAGCTCAGAGCTATAGTTTTAAGTGATCATTAAATAAAAATTAGCCGGTTAAAAGGAGGATACAACCTTATTTTACTTCTAAAAATCTACTATTTTAAAGTGCTTATTAAAATATATATTATTAAAAATCAATTACTTATATTCATTCAGTAAATGATTAGGCCTACTATTTCATTTAACTATAGAATGTACAAGCAGCAAACAAAGTATTTTTACCATTATAGCTTTTGACTAGAGCGCAATTAAAACAACAAATGCTAATCGCCGAAAAATAATATTATTTAATGCAATTCCAAAAATGAAAAATTTAATTATCACCTCTTTAATGTCGTTTGCCTTTTTTACTTCTGCCGTCGCGCAGCAGCTAAAATCTCCAAACCAAGCGTTCGAAATGAATTTCTCTTTGCAAAGTGACGGTACACCTACTTACTCATTGCAATACAAAAACAAAGCTGTTGTAAAAACAAGTAAACTAGGACTATCGCTAAAACAAGATACAAAGTCGCTATTGGATGATTTTACCATTATTGACACCAAAACGAGTACATTTGATGAGAACTGGAAACCGGTTTGGGGAGAAGTAGCTCAAATTAGAAACCACTACAATGAGCTAGCTGTTACATTAAATCAAAAGGGTACTGATCGTCAAATTGTAATTCGCTTCCGTCTTTTTGATGATGGCCTTGGTTTTCGTTATGAATTCCCAATTCAAAAAAACCTAACGTATTTTATCATTAAAGAGGAGAGAACACAATTTGCAATGACGGGCGATCACACGGCATTCTGGATTCCTGGAGATTATGACACTCAAGAGTACGATTACACAACTTCTAAATTATCAGAAATAAGAGGACTAACTGAAAAAGCAATGACCGAGAATGTCTCTCAAACCTCATTTTCACCTACCGGAGTTCAAACCTCTTTAATGCTTAAAACACAGGACGGAATATACATTAATCTACACGAAGCGGCATTGATTAATTACTCCTGCATGCACTTGAACTTAGACGATAAAAACATGGTTTTTGAATCGTGGTTAACTCCTAGTGCTAATGGTGATAAAGGGAATATGCAAGCACCACAAACATCGCCTTGGCGTACCATCATTGTTAGCGATGATGCGCGTCAAATTTTAGATTCGAAAATGACTTATAATCTAAATGAACCTTGTAAAATCGAAGATACTTCTTGGATCAAACCCGTAAAATACATTGGTGTTTGGTGGGAAATGATTACTGGTAAAAGTTCTTGGTCGTATACTAATGATTTCCCTTCGATACAGCTTGGCATTACAGACTATTCTAAAGCAACACCCAATGGAACACATGGAGCAAACACAAAGCATGTAAAAGAGTATATCGATTTTGCGGCGACGCATGGTTTTGATGCTGTATTAGTTGAAGGCTGGAACCAAGGTTGGGAGGACTGGTTTGGACATGCAAAGGATTATGTTTTTGACTTTGTAACTCCCTATCCCGATTTTGATGTCAAAGGAATTCATGCTTACGCAAAAGATAAAAGGGTAAAAATGATTATGCATCACGAAACATCTGGGTCTGTTCGCAACTACGAGCGTCACATGGACAAGGCCTACCAATTCATGAAGGACAACGGATACGATGCTGTAAAAAGTGGGTATGTTGGGGATATTTTGCCTAAAGGCGAAAACCATTACAACCAATGGTCAGTCAATCATTACCAGTACGCAATTGAAAAAGCAGCTGAATACAAAATCATGGTTAATGCGCACGAAGCTATTCGACCTACAGGAATTGCTAGAACATACCCTAACCTTATCGGAAACGAATCAGCTCGAGGAACAGAGTATCAATCCTTTGGTGGGTCTAAATCTAACCACGTAACAGTATTGCCATTTACACGATTAATTGGAGGTCCAATGGATTATACTCCCGGAATTTTTGAAATGGATTTATCGAAGTTAAACCCTAATAATAATTCACACGTAAATGCTACTATTGCTAATCAACTAGCATTGTATGTAACGATGTATAGTCCGCTACAGATGGCTGCCGACTTACCCGAAAATTACAATCGTTTTCCAGATGCTTTTCAGTTTATAAAAGATGTGGCTGTAGACTGGTCTGACAGTAAATATCTTGAAGCAGAGCCCGGACAATACATCACGGTTGCCCGAAAAGCCAAAGGAACTAACAATTGGTTTGTGGGGAATGTAAACGGAAACAATTTACGAACCTCAACACTAAGTTTTGATTTCCTTGACAAAGGGAAAAAATATGAGGCAACTATTTATGCAGATGCAAAAAATGCTGATTACAAAACTAATCCACAAGCCTATACTATCAAGAAAATAACTGTTACCAACAAATCGAAACTATCTCAATTTTCGGTTCCTGCTGGAGGTTACGCCATCAGTGTTATTGAAATCAAATAAAAACTATTTAATAAAAAAAAGGAAGGCTGTCTAGATTTAGATAGCCTTCCTTTTTTTATACTGATATTCTTTTTTAGTTAACCTTAATTAATTTAACATCAAAAACAAGTACTGAACCTCCTGGAATAGTTCCCCTTGTACTACTACCGTAACCTAAAGAGGACGGAATTAATAAAACACCACTTCCACCTTCCTTGAAATACGGAATTCCTTCTGTCCAACCTCTAATTACATCTTGCAAACCAAAAGAAATTCCAACGTCTTTACTTTGATCAAAAATAGTTCCGTTTGTAAAATATCCTTTATAAGCTACTGTTACATTAGAGTTAGCTGTTGGTTGTGTTCCAGTACCAAGTTCGTTTATGATATAATAAAGCCCTGTATCACTTTTTACGGCTGTTAAATTTTTAGCTTTAAGGTAATCTGTGATCTCTTTCTCATTTTGGGCTGTGTAATCAACTTGCTCAATTGTTGGATCAGAAAAACAAGAAACAAATAATAAACAAACAAGTGCTATTAAAGTAGATTTCATAATTATTTATATTTAATGAAATACAAATATAGCAAATACACCTTAAATATATTTTGTTTTTTTACTTGACCACCATTTTCTAATCTCCAAATATCTGAACATCGTCTACCTGAAAAGAACCATCCAAAGCCGTGTTTTTTCCAGATCCCACATACTTAAAAGCAATGTTTATTTTACCAGTGTATTTTGACAAATCAATTCCTCCTGACCCCACAAACTGATACCATGGTGTCGCTTGAGTAGGTAAAGTAGCTTTGAGAGAAACCCAAGTCGCCTTAGTCACATTTAGACCATCAAAGTTAGTCGAGACCAAAACTTCGAGCGCGTTTAGTGGCGAATCAATATCTAAATGATGTTGAGCTGATCGAAACGTTAACACCTCATTTGTATGCGCATCCATGTCAATTTTTGGGGATATTAACCAAGCGATATTCGACACTACTTTAGTTCCACTAATAACAAATTCAGCATAACCGTTTCCAGAATATACTCCGCCTTTCCAAACTGGAGTACCACTTTGAGCAATATTGGTCCAACCTGGCAAACTTAAATTTGAGTTATCAACGGCTGTTTGAAAATTTTGAATAAAAAAAGGTGTCGCCTTAGTACCTGTCATCATTACATCTTTTTCAGATCGAGCAACCAACTGGTAATCTGTACCAAATTTAGTCAAGACACCTCTTACTTTGCCGCTTCCGTTAGGAACTAAACTTTTAGAAAAATCAGCATAACTGCTCGTTCTAAAAATAACTTGATTTCCGTTTTTATCAATCAAGCTCCAATTGGTCGCTCCGCCTATATTATTCGACTCTTCAAAGTAATGCCTACCCACGGCCGCCTCTGTAAACTGCACTCCTGAAACCTCAACCAACGTATTTAAATTACTATCTTTTAGTACATCACCAACAGATAAGGAACGAACCAAAACATCTTCTTTCACATTCGTACATGAAGCGTTTAATACTTTTTTATAGTCATTTTGCGTCAACCTGCCCACAGCCCCTTCATTATAGGAGTTAACATAGATACTCCCAATACGCAAACTACCATAATTAATATCTGTGTACTGATTAAGTAATTTAACATAGACCTTATTCCCTATCCTGTAATCTACATACAAATTAGTAGCGTCTACAGGAACACTAAAACCAACTGCTGGCTTAGTTGCCGTAGCCAAGGTTTGAAGGGAAATGGTTTTAAAAAAATTTCCGTTTTCATCACTGGAAACAACATACGCTTCGACGATATCATCGTAGGTGTACTTAGTGACAATCGCTCCTGCATTAGAATGAACTGCTTCTACAGATGTATTGACTACAAAATCAGGTTGCGAACATACTAATTTAGGAATGGTAGTTTCGTCACTGGCACAGCTCCAAAAAAGCCCAACACTAATAAGAAACACATAAAATTTAGCTTTTGTATTTTTCATAACACTACATTTAAATTTAAAAACTGAAATAAAGATTAACAAAATAGGTTCGACCGTACCCATAAAAATATTTATTACCAAAAGAGGGCGTTCCGCTAGAAACATCTTGGTTTAATTGTCTAAAATTACCATTACGAGCTTGCTCATAACCACCTGTCTTGTACTTAGAATCGAGTACATTATTCACGCTCGCAAACAATCCCAACGTTTTTGTTTTGATGCGCCACGACTTACCACCTATTAGATTTACAAGAAGTATAGGATCAAATTTTTCTTGTTTTAGCAAGGTAGCTGCACGTTCCTCAGTGGCTTCAGGAAAAGTAAAACCACTAGCGGGATTGGTATAAAAACTATTCGTTCTTGTAATTGGAGAAACATCAATATAGGTATCTGCTAGGTAATTTGCATTTGTCCCTATCCACCAGTAGCTAGGGTCACGATATTCTAAACCAAAGCTATACGCTTGCTGTGGCGTACCGGCTTGTTTGTAGTTTTTTAATAATGCGGTACCAAAATCAAAGGTAGGCTTTGTGTTTTCTACGGTAGCCAGCGCATCATTACTGATACTCACATTAGGATTGTTATCGTAAGTAAATTTACCATATGCTGCAGAGAATGTTGTTTTTAAAGTAGTAGTCAATTGGTACTCAAAACTCAACTCAGCACCTATATTTTTTCGATCTAAATGCGTCAAAGTCTGACTTACAAAACCGTTAGTATTGGTATAACCAGCGCCGTTGTCAAATATTCCTTCGGCATAATAAAAGGCAGATCGTGTGGCATTTTTTATGGTCGAATAATATGTTGTAATCCTCGATTTGAGTTTTGGTGACCGAAATACATAAGTCGCATCAAGACTATTAATAGCTTCGCTTTCGAGCCCATCGACAATCGCATTGTTTGAGCGAGCATTAGGGAATGTGTTTCTGATTGTGGGCGCTTTAGTACTGTGCGATGCATTAAAATTGAATGATTGTTTACCTGAAATTTTAAGTGTAATTCCGGTTTTAAAACCAAAATTCTCAAAATTAACCAAAGCGCTTTTCCCGAAAGAAATGGTTTCATAAATTCCGTTTTTATATAAGCCTTCACGCTGATAGGTTGTGTTAGTGTACGCCTGCGCCACATAAAAATCGACTTTGTTGTAACTAAATTTAAATTGTGTAAAAGCATCGAGTGTCTTGGCTGCATATTTATAATTGTAGCCATAAGCATCTCCTACTATTACCTGTCTATTGGGATTATTCAAATCTGACTGTGACTGGTTTCCGTTATAAAAACCATCGATATCTTCAAAGTAAGCGCCACCTAACAAGTCTACTACTTTTTGATAATTGTGCGATTTAAAATCCCTAAATGAAGCTCCCGCATTAATGATAAGGTTGTCATTGAGTTGCGAATTAAAATTTGAATTTGCAACCACTGTTTGATCATCTGTTCGATCTTCGTACAACACATAGCGACTTTGCGCAGGCTCATACCCTGTTATCTGGCCGTCATTCCCTAATATAGGGTTTTGATTTGCACGGTACATTGCCTCCCAATCTATTTGGGAATTGGCTAAAAATGCCACCCGGCTTTTCTCGGCGTTTTCAAAATCAGGTACAAACGCACCAGAAAATTCACCATTATCGCGTTCAAAAAGAGAACTATAAAAGCTAGGTAGTTTCCTAAAATAAGTAGGATCAGGACTGTTCGCATTTTGATAATCGATATTCGTATTTCCTACTTTACCAAATTGGTACATAACGCTCGAGTTAAGACTAGTGCGATCATTAATCGTATAGTAATGATTGAGCATTAGTATAGGTTCTGCAATAGTTTTTTCTCTAGCATTTCTCTTTTTACCATCTTGATATCCCCAGTAGGAGTTATAGGTTTCAGAGGTTAGTTGCGTTACCTCATCAGTATTTGGTGAATTTTTCCCTCTAGTGTTTGGCGTATAAAAACCACTGATATTAATGGCGTGTTTATCATTTAATTTTTTCTCGATACTGGCAAAGAAGGAGTTTCCATCGTAATTGGTTCCATCAAAATAGCCTTCTTGCGCGTAGCGCTTCCCTACTGATAATGCGTACGACCAACCGCTATTACTCGTGCCAGAGGCATAGGTAGCCATCATACGTAAGGTGTAATTTGTATTAGTTCCTGAAAAAGTGATACGTGCTCCAGGTCGGTAAATAGACGCTCGAGTATTGATTTCTTGTGTACCAAGGATGCCTCCAAACGTATAATCAGAGGGTGCGGTACCCACTGAAAATTCTTGATTGCGAGTCGCATCATTGAGTCCGCCCCAATTGCCCCATTGTGGTCTACCATCAAACAGTTTGTTCATGGTAACACCGTTGATCATTGTGGTGGCGTTCTCGCTGTCTAAACCTCGTATCCTAAAGCGGGCTTGCCCCCAATTGAATGCGGCGGCTTGTTGAAAAGCATCTCGGGAGGATTGCAGTAAACCAGAAGTGCTTTCGGATCCGCTATTGTCGTCGGTTAGGTCGTTCTCGAATAAGCGTACCACGGTATTTTGCTGGTCTGTAAACTGATCTTCCTCTAATAAGATCATACCTAAATCTAATGGCTGCGCTGATAGACTTACAGGATACAAAGCCTCCTTGTAACTTTGGGTTCGAAAAAGAATTAACTGCTCTCCTACTGGAATAGCAGTGAATAAGAAAGTTCCGTCTTTGGCGGTAATTTGGGTGTAGCTCGTGTTTTGCAGGCTTACAACAACAAAAGCAAGTGGCTGCATGGTTTTGGCATCTAGAACAGTACCCGAAACTGCCCCTGTATCTTGTGACCACAAATAACTAAACTGAAAAACAAAAAAGAGTGAAATAATACCATTTCTCATAAAAACCGTGTATTGATTGTTTTTATATTCTATTTTCAACACTTTTTTGCCAAGCATATAAAAGCATCTAGTCCCAATAGTACTTTTGGGATTTAGGTTGTTCTTTGAAAAAAAAGAGTTTTGGAAAAGGAATAGAAATACAAAAACGATTTTATAAACAGCTAATTATACTATGGTATTTAAAAGTATAACTGATTTTTAATCTTGTACTTAGCAAAGCTAAAGTAAGAAAAAAACTATTCGGAAATTAATTCGATGAAAAATAATTGAAATATATTTTGATGTCGTCTGAAGTATTGAAAAACGGGAGAAATAGCCCCGATGGCAGCGTGTATCCTTTTTATTTTGAGCTGTTTTTTAGCTCAAAATAAAAAGATACTGCGTACAGCGGGTGCAAATATGATTTGAAAAACGAAATTGTGTGCTCCTAAAAAATTATCGAATTGCTTTAATTTGAGATACTAAAATCGCAATTCCGATACCGAATACTCCAATAAAAGCAAACGAAAAACGCAGTCCAAAAAGTTCGGCTATGTATCCTATTACTGGCGGTCCCAGTAAAAATCCTAAGAAACTAACGCTCGAGACTGCTGTAAGTGCCTCTCCTGGGGGAATAGTGGGGTGTTTACCTGCAAGACTGTACAGCGTAGGAACAATTGTGGATACGCCTAGCCCTACGATCATGAATCCAATCGTTGACGGAACCAAATACGGAAAAAATACGGCTGTAAAAAGTCCGGTTGAAATTAAGATTCCACCGCTTTGTATTACGGTTTTTCGACCGAATCGATTAATCATTCCGTCACCTAAAAAGCGTCCCGTTGCCATCATAATCATGAATGAAATATAACCCAACACGATAAGCTCACCGGGCGCTTGGACTACGTCCTTAAAGTAAACGCCACTCCAATCGAACATGATTCCTTCGCTAGCCATACACCCAAAACCAATGACTCCAAGCCACAATAAAGCTGCATCAGGTTTTGAGAACAGCTTTGCATTTTGAGCTATTTTAGGTAGCTCTTTGGCTTTGATTAAAAATTTGAAATTGAACAGTACCAATGCAATTACAATTGCACCTACGATTAAAAAATGCTCGTGTGGCGTTAACTGAAACTTCAGCATGGCCAAACCAATTAATGCCCCTGTAAATCCTGCAAAACTCCAAACACCATGAAAAGATGCCATTATGGTTTTATTAAAAAGCTTCTCTGTATAAACCCCTTGCGTATTTACAGCGATATTATTCATGTTCCCAAAGATGCCAAAGAGAAAAAGTCCGAAGGCTAGTTGCCAAGCCGAAGTCGCTAACCCTAAATTAGACAAGCAAATGGCATACATAATCACTGAAAAAACAACTAAACGATGGCTACCGTAGCGGGTAACCAACTTTCCTGAGAACGGCATCATCACTAATTGCCCTACTGGAAGCGCAAATAAAATACTCCCAAGATCAGCATCACTAAGCGCCAAGGTCATTTTGATATCTGGAATTCGGCTTGCCCAAGTAGCGAAACACAGACCCATACCAAAATAGAAAGCAGACACAGCAAGACGAATTCGATTGAGATACGACTGCTTTGCTTTTCTAAAACTTTTTTTGATTTTCCCTTGAGCTGTAAAGCTTCCTATAAAATTTAAACGTAACAAAGGCACTGATTTTATAATGTGAATGGCAAAAGTACGTAATCCATTAGTGATGCTTATTACACCTTGTTTAACTCCCTGCACATACATCGTTATCGCTTAGTTTTTTGTACGAAAAAAGCTTACCACAAATACTACTAATTACAGAGCAGACTCCAATATATTGTATGTTATTTTTTTATTTAGAAGTTGATTACTCTTTTTTCGGCATTGCTTTGGATTGCTGCTTCTATGATTTGCATTACTTGAATTCCGTCTTGTGCCGTTACAGGTTCAGTGCTATCATGGACAATAGCTTGATACATTCCCTCAAAAAAATCGTAGTAATTTCCTTGAAGTGTTGGTATGTTTTCGCGTACACTTATGCCATCATCATGTACCATATGCAAAAGTCCTTCATTATCCTTAGGCTCAGTTCCCCAATCGTACAAATTAGGTTTTTTCCCTGCTTTTAATTCCTCTTCCTGTATATCGCCGCGGTGTTTTAGAAAAGAGCCCTTTGTACCATGCAACACATAGGCTGGATTTGCCTCTTTTACAAAAAAACTTGCTTTGAGGCGCACCCTACAAGTAGTATAGTGAAGAACAATATCTATCCAATCATCTACCAGCGACTCCAGTCGCGTTGTTCGAATATCGGCATAAACAGCAGAGGGAAAACCAAACAAATGTAAGGCTTGGTCGATTAGATGCGGACCCAAATCTTTTAGAATTCCGGCACCGTCATTAACCGTTTCTTTGTGTTGCTTGGGACTCAATGCCGGGTTATAACGATCAAAATGGAACTCCGCTTCTACTATTTCTCCTAAAACGCCTTCGGCTAGAACTTGTTCTACGGTCTTAAAATCACTATCCCACCTGCGATTTTGAAATACAGCCAACCTTACGCCTTTTGCTGTAGCAATGGCCGCTAATTCCTTTGCCTCGCTGGGAGTGGTTGTAAATGCTTTTTCGACAATGGCATGTTTGCCTGCCTGCAAAACTTGCTTGGCATATTCATAATGAGTAGCAACAGGCGTATTAACAACGACTAAATCGACATCTGATTCGAGTATTGCTTGCAGTGCAGGATAACTTGTAACAGCTGGATAATCGAGCTGTATTAATTGCTTGGTACGTTCCCATGATCCTAAAAGTTCGAAACCAGGATGCAGTACTACAAAAGGGGCGTGAAACACCTTGCCCGACATGCCGTAGGATAGTAAAGCGGTTTTTATTTTTTGCATATTGTTGTTTTTTTATTGTCAAATCGAGCGGAGTCGAGATTAAATATTTTTCCCAGCGCCATAGGATAGTAAAATAGTTTTTATTTTTATATCATTTTATTTGCCTCTTGTCAAATCGAGCGGAGTCGAGATTCTGATAGTACGGTTTCTTATTGCTACAAAACAAATTTTCAATAGCAAATTATAATTACTTTTTCCTTTATGAAAGATAAACAGTGCCTAAAAAACACCAGTAATTTCCAAACAATAGCTCGCAGATTTTACAGATTAACGCAAATTACACCCCTCAATTAAAAATTCAACAATCTTTACAAATCAGTTATATCCGTGGGCTAATTTTCTAACCACAGATTACACAGATTAGCACAGATTATTTTCTCAAATGTAACTTACAAAAACAGTGTATGTCTTATGTATCTTTCTAAACGCCTATTGTCAAATCGAGCGGAGTCGAGATTCTGATAGTAAGGTTTCCTATTGCTACAAAACAAATTTTCAATAGCTAATCAAAGTTACTTTTTCCTTTATGAAAGAAAAACAGTGCCTAAAAAATACCGGTAATTTCCAAACAATAGCTCGCAGATTTTACAGATTAACGCAGATTGTTTTATCAAATTTAAGTTATAAAAATCAGTGAAAATCCGTCAGATCCGTACCATCCGTGGGCCAATATCCCACCGCAGATTTCGCAAATTACCGCAGATTACCTCTCTCAATTAAATTACAACAATCAGTACAAATCAGTTATATCCGTGACATCCGTGGGCCAATATCTCACCACAGATTTAGCAGATTACCTCCCTTAATTAGAATACAACAATCAGTACAAATCAGTTATATCCGCGCCATCCGTGGGCTAATTTCTCATCACAGGTTAAAGCTGATTACTTTTATCACATATGAGTAATGAAAAGCAGTTCCGTCCTTGGACTAATACTATTTTAAGATTTAAACCTATAAGTCCCACAAGCAACACTATACTTACAGGAATTAAAGGATCAAAAAATTACTTCTTCGCTCTTTCGTATTGCTTTGGCCATTTGATCTCTGCCTCTAAATCGTGGGCAAATGTCAAGGCTAAGTTAGGATCGCGCAATGATTCTCTGGCAAACAAAACCATATCGGCCTTTCCAGATGCTACTATTTCCTCGGCTTGCTTTGCCTCGGTGATCAAACCAACTGCTCCCGTCATAATACCCGCTTGGGATTTTATTTGGTCGGCAAACGGAACTTGGTAATTAGGCCCTACAGGAATTTTTTGATGTGACACCAAAGCTCCCGAAGAGACATCAATCAAATCGACTCCTTTGTCTTTTAGTATTTTTGAAAGCGCTACTGATTCTTCGGCATTCCAGCCACCATCAGCCCAGTCTGTTGCTGATATTCGTACAAACAACGGTAAGCGAGACGGCCATTCTTGCTGTACCGCTTCCACCACTTCTAGCGTAAGGCGAATGCGGTTTTCAAAACTACCACCATAATTATCTGATCGTACATTAGACAATGGCGATAAAAACTGGTGCAATAAATAACCGTGTGCCGCATGAATTTCTACTACTTTATAACCTGCTTGTACTGCTCTTTTAGTAGCCTCTTTAAAATCACTAATAACTTTTTGAATCGCTTCACTATCCATGGCAACAGGAGTCGCTTCGTTGTCGTGGTATCCTATTGCTGATGGAGCCACCGTTTGCCATCCACCTTGAGTGGCATCTAATTTTTTATTTCCGTTCCATGGTGCAGACACACTCGCTTTACGTCCCGCATGTGCGAGCTGAATTCCTGGCACAGCCTCTTGAGCGCTTATAAACTGATTAATTTGTTGTAATTTTTCGATATGCTCGTCCTTCCAGATTCCGAGATCCTCTGGCGAAATTCGGCCTTCTGGCGAAACTGCCGTAGCTTCCTGAATAATCAAGCCCACGCCTCCTATTGCACGACTGCCCAGGTGAACTAGATGCCAATCATTGGCAAAACCATCTGCAGCAGAGTATTGGCACATAGGCGCAATAGCGATGCGGTTTTTAAAGGTAATCTCTTTTATTTGTAGTGATGTAAATAAAGTAGCACTCATAATACGTTATATTTGGGTTATGATACAAGTAGCAAGGCCAGAGAGTGCCAACAGCAACTCCTGTTTTTCTTGGTACTTTGTTGTATTTAAAAAAAATTAAAAAGTAAAGTTACTAGACAATACGCAAAGGAACATTCAAAATTCATTAATTAACAAACTTTTAAACTCATGTGGAATAATTATTGCAAATTAAACAAATAGAAAACCTTACTTTTGTGAGTTGTAAAAAGAATTAAAATTAAAAAATGGATCTATTTATCAAGCTTTCTCAATTTTTATTGAGCTTATCATTACTTATTATACTGCACGAATTAGGACATTTTATTCCTGCTAAATTATTTAAAACCAGAGTCGAAAAGTTTTACTTGTTTTTTGACGTTAAATATTCCCTTCTAAAAAAGAAAATTGGCGAGACTGAATACGGTATCGGGTGGTTACCACTTGGTGGCTACGTAAAAATATCAGGGATGATCGATGAGAGCATGGACAAGGAACAAATGGCTTTGCCACCGCAACCATGGGAGTTCCGCTCTAAACCGGCGTATCAGCGATTGATTATTATGCTTGGTGGTGTTACGGTTAACTTTATCTTGGCATTTATTATTTATATCGGAATGGCATTTGCTTATGGCGATACTTATGTAGCTAGTACCGATTTCAAAGACGGAATGCTAATTGAGAATCCGGTAATGCTAAAAGCAGGTTTTAAAACTGGTGATAAGTTTATTGCTGCTGATGGCAAACCTATAACAAGATTTGACAATGACATTAACCTTACCATTATAATGGCCAAAAAGGTGTTGATTGAAAGAAACGGAGCCCAGCAAGAAATTACGATGCCCATTGACCTTGTAGATCAATTATCTCAGTATGAAAAAGGATCCTTGTTTGCAACCCGTACGCCTTTTGTAGTTGGCGCTGTTGCTGAGGACTCTCCAAATACTAATTTGCTTCCTAAAGATATCATTACTTCTTTGAATGGTTCATCAACACGTTATTTTGATCAAGTAGCTGCCATCACAGAAAGTAACAAAGGTAAAACGATACCAGCAACAATAGTACGTGATTTAAAGACCCAAAACATAACCCTTGTCGTTTCAAAAGAAGGGCGATTAGGCGTACAACCAGGAGGCGTAAGCTTAGAGTCACTAGAAAAATTAGGTTACTATAAAGTTAGTACTAAGGAGTACAGTTTTGCCGAAGCAATTCCTGTGGGAATTATCAAAGGGAAAGATCAATTAATAGGATACGGAAAACAGTTAAAAATGATTTTTAGTCCAAGTACAGGCGCATACAAACAAGTAGGAGGATTCAAAGCAATATTCGATATTTTTCCGAGCACTTGGAGCTGGGAAACATTCTGGAGAATCACCGCTTTACTATCAATTATGCTTGGAGTAATGAACTTATTGCCTATTCCGGCACTTGATGGAGGTCATGTGATGTTTTTATTAT
>CAXBGV010000027.1:0-15136 GCA_963975235.1 uncultured Flavobacterium sp.
TTTTGGAATTCCTTTGAAACCATCAACAATCTTAGTTTTTAGTATTGCTTTTGGACTTTCTGTAGATGATACAATTCACTTTTTAGCACAGTACCGTCAAGAATTAGCTAACAATGATTGGAAAATTAAGCGATCTGTTTTTGCTACTATAAAAGAATCAGGCATAAGTATGTTTTACACCTCAGTGGTATTATTTGCAGGATTCTCTGTTTTTATGCTATCTGATTTTGGAGGCACAATTGCGCTTGGTGGTTTAATAGCAATAACCTTAGCTTTTGGAATGCTATCGAACTTAATGCTTTTACCATGCTTAGTTTTAACGTTGAATAAATCATTAGCTAACGAACAAGAGTTTAAGGAACCGACAATTGATGTTTTAAGCAAGCCAGAAGAAATAGATAAGGATAACGAATAATCGTATTTTTTTTAAGCTATAATACCCAAAAATCCCGGCCAATCAGGCGGGATTTTTTTTGCTATAAACCATCAATGAATACGTTTTATTTTAAATTCCGTATATTTGGGATAAAGCTTTTTTTTTCTTTGATCAGTAAATAAACCACTTTTTAGGCAGAATATAAAAGAGCAATAGTGAAAGTGGAGCCCAGTAACCACTACAAAAACGGGGCGAAATCGAAAAGCCTTACGAGTAGAAAAAAAACAAAAATATAATGGCATTAGACCAAGAGGTAACACTAGTAAACACGTACTTTGAAAAAATAATTGATTTTGGATTTGAATATATTCCCAAACTAATTGGAGGACTAATTGTTTTAGTCATCGGATTATGGATTACCAAACTTATCACCCGAGGAGTAGGGAAATCATTAGTAAAATCTAATATCGACCAATCACTCGTTCCCTTTTTAAAAAGCTTAACTAATATTATCCTAAAAGCTTTAGTAGCCATTACCGTTATGGGAATGATTGGGATTCAAATGACTTCTTTTGTAGCTATTTTAGGAGCTGCAGGATTAGCTGTTGGCCTCGCTTTATCAGGAACTTTACAAAATTTTGCTGGAGGTGTTATTATTTTAATCTTAAAACCATTTAAAATTGGTGATTTTATAGAGGCACAAGGGTATACCGGAACAGTAAAAGAAATTACTATTTTTTCGACGATGTTAAATACTCCTGATAAAAAATTAGTTATCATCCCAAACGGACCCTTATCAACTGGAGCTTTAACTAATTTCTCTGCCGAGCCGCTGCGAAGAGTAGACTGGACCTTTGGCATTGCGTATGGAGATGATGTAGAAGACTTTAAAAGAGCCATGAATGATTTTATTGCCGCTGATAATCGTATCCTTACAGACCCAGCTCCTTTCATGGGACTTTCAGAGTTGGCAGATAGCTCTGTGAATTTTGCGGTGCGTGTTTGGGTAGATGGCCCCGATTACTGGAATGTGTATTTTGAAATGAACGAGAAAGTATATACAAAATTTGCAGATTACAAATTGAATATTCCGTTTCCGCAGATGGATATTCATGTTCAAAAAGCAATCTAACGAACCATACGATTTCAAAAATAAAACTTCCGCCCTATCAAGCGGAAGTTTTATTTTTTAGTACAAACATCTTTTAACGGTTCATTATTTTATTCAAAGCTTTATTACGAGTTTCCAAATCATAGCCATGATTAGCTATAATTAAGCAATAGTAAGGATTACACACAGCTGTTCTAAAAAATAAATCTTATTTTTACCACTAACCACTGCAAAAATAAAAAATCAAGAAAATGATGGTCTTTTAAACTTTCAGAAGTAAAAATGAAGTGGTGTAAAAAAAGAAATTACCAAATTACAAAATAGAATATGAGTCAGAAATTCTCTGAAACAGAAAAATTAGCCGTTTCTGATAATTATAGAAATTGGAAAAAATGGGGCCCTTATCTAGCTGAAAGGCAATGGGGAACCGTTCGAGAAGATTATAGTCCTAACGGCTACGCTTGGGATTACATTAATCACGACAGAGCGCGTAGCAATGCATATCGATGGGGCGAGGAAGGTATTGGAGGTTTTTGCGATTCCCGAGAAATTTTATGTCTGGCTCCCGCTTTTTGGAATGGGAAGGATCCTATTTTGAAAGAGCGCTTGTTTGGATTAACCAACAACCAAGGAAACCACGGTGAGGATGTTAAAGAACTTTATTTCCATCAAGTTTCGACACCAACACATTCCTATAATAAATACTTATACAAATACCCGCAAAATGAGTTTCCCTATGCCGAACTTGAAGCAAAAAACAAGCGAAGCAGAGAAGAAACTGAATATGAAATACTTGATACCACTGCATTTGACAACAATGCCTATTTTGATTGTTTTATCGAATATGCAAAAGCAGGATCTGACGACATACTGATGAAAGTCACAGTCGTGAATCGTGGTAGTGCCACTGCCGAAATTCATGTTCTGCCTCATTTATGGTTTCGTAATTTTTGGAAACATAACAATAGGCATCCCCGTCCCCATTTAGAATCGGTTTCAGAAAATACGATACTTTCAACAAGTTCCAGAAACGGAACGTATTACCTTTATCACGAAAATGGCGAACAATTGTTTTGTGAAAATGAAACCAATAACGAACGATTGTATCACGTACCTAACGAAACTCCTTTTGTAAAGGACGGTATTAACAATCATATTATAAATGGTGAGGCGACCGTAAATCCTGAAAAATTAGGAACCAAAGCAGCAATTTGGCATCATTTTAAATTACAAGCCGGTGAGGAAAAAAGCATTCGAATACGCTTAAGCAGCACGACAACTGAAAATCCTTGGAATAATTTTGATGAGATTATTGAGTTACGCAAACAAGAATGCGAAGCTTTTTATAATGATCTCATTAGTAAAAAAATACCACAAGAGCAGCAAGATATTGCAAAAAGCGCCTTTTCTGGTTTATTATGGACCAAGCAATTTTACTACTATGATGTTCACAAATGGCTATTTGGCGGACCAAATGAAAATCCACCCTTTCGCTCTGACCGTCGCAATTACAGCTGGCAACACCTAAACAACCGTCATGTTGTCTCTATGCCAGACAAATGGGAATACCCATGGTACGCCGCTTGGGATCTTGCTTTTCACATGGCTTCATTTGCAGAAATAGATCCTTATTTTGCAAAGCAACAATTACTTTTAGTCCTACAAGAAAACTATATGCATCCTAATGGTCAAATTCCTGCATACGAGTGGAATTTTAGCGATGT
This sequence comes from uncultured Flavobacterium sp., assembly GCA_963975235.1. Lineage (GTDB taxonomy): Bacteria > Bacteroidota > Bacteroidia > Flavobacteriales > Flavobacteriaceae > Flavobacterium. Next base: position 3,212 of record CAXBGV010000027.1, read on the forward strand.
AAATCCGCCGGTACACTCCTGGGCAGTATGGACAGTCTACGAAAAAGACAAAAAAAGAACAGGTACAGCAGATACTCCCTTTTTAGAAAAAGCTTTCCAAAAATTGTTAATCAATTTTACTTGGTGGGTGAACCAAAAAGATAAAAGTGGAACCGATTTATTTGAAGGCGGTTTTTTAGGGTTAGATAATATTGGAGTTTTTGATAGAAACCATATGCCCAAGGGAATAAAAAAAATGCAACAGGCTGATGCTACTAGTTGGATGGCGATGTTTTCCTTAAATATGTTGAGAATGGCACTAGAACTCTCTAAAACAAATGAAATTTACGAAGACATCTCTGTTAAGTTTTTCAAACACTTTATCAACATTGCTTGGGCGATGCATCATATTGGTAAAAAAGATCTATCGCTTTGGGACGATCAAGACAACTTTTATTACGATGTTGTAGAAATGTCTGACGGCAGCACAGAACGTCTAAAAGTACGTTCTCTAGTAGGAGTTATTCCCATGTTTGCTGTCGAAATCATGCATATCGATTTATTCAAAGAGCTAAAAGAATTTCAGAAGCAAACGAACGAGATTATACGAACCAGACCAGATTTAGCCTCATTAATTTCTAATATAGAAAACAGTAATCCCGACGGTAATTTTCTCTTCTCTATTATGCGTGGGTTTAGGCTAGAACATCTTTTAAAACGATTATTAGACGAGAATGAATTCCTATCTGATTTTGGTATTCGTTCCCTATCTAAATACCATAAAGACCATCCCTATGTTTTTGGTACCGAAGGCCATCACATCATTCAATATGAACCAGGTGAGAGCCGTTCCGGCATGTTTGGCGGTAATTCTAACTGGCGTGGCCCCATCTGGATGCCACTAAATTATATGATTATCCAATCCTTGCGTAAGTATTATACGTTTTATGGGGACACCTATGTATACGAATTTCCAACAGGATCAGGTAATAAAATGAATTTGAAGCAAATTGCAAATGAACTAAGCAAAAGACTCATTCGTTTGTTCGAAAGAAATTCAGAAGGTAAATTCGAGTACCATGCCGAAGACCATAATAATGTTTTTACAAAAGAGGAACATTTTAAGAACCAACATTTTTTCTATGAATTTTTTGATGGTGATTCAGGTAAAGGTCTTGGTGCTTCACATCAAACGGGATGGACTGCTTTAATTGCCAACATTATAGTAGAATTAGAAGCCAATCAATAACCGTGAAAAAGATATCACAAAACAAAATCCCGCCTTTTAGCGGGATTTCTTGTAGTATAAAAACAAGCAATACTAATAAAGACTTAAACTACTTCTTGCTTAACAGTTCTAAAGCGGCATCGAGCTCGTGATAATTTGAAGTAACTTTTTCTATGGTCCCTTTTTTACTTACAATAAAATGAGTAGGAAATCCATTGAGTTGAAGCGTTACATTCATGTACGTTTTCATATTAGGTACAACAGCGTATTGCAATGGTCTTTTAAGTAAAAAAGTTCTTAACTCTTGGGGCGTATCCTCGGCTAAACTGATGAAAACAATGTCTTTACGGTTTTTATAATTTGTAGCCATCTTATTAACAGCTGGAAACTCTTCTATACAAGCTACACAGTGAATAAACCAACATTTAATAACCACAATTTTTCCTTTCAGATTTTCATTTGTGATCAAATTACCTTTCAGATCTTTGAATGCAAAAGGGGGAAAAGGTTGGCCTTCTTTTTTAAAATTTTGAAGGTTTGTAAAAGCTGCTTCAGCAATTGTAGCTTGAATACTCGTATCTGAACTTGTTTCTATTTTAAAGAGCTTGTAGTAAAAAACGGTTGAGTCCTTAGATTCTAATCGAATAGGTATAAAACCTCCATTACTTAAAGTTTGTAAAAACTGCTCTTTGGAAATTTCCTTGGCGTTAGCATCTAGACCAATAAAATCTCTTGAAAGCATCACATTTTTGTATTGGTAGGACCACCAATCCATGAAATTATCTTGTATTTTAAGAGGATCAACTTCAGGATTACCGTACGGATTTGTACCCGTACAAGAGACCAATAAAACGAAAAGAATAAAACTTAGTATTGTATTTTTCATCGCAAATAAATAAGTGCCTAATGTAGTTGAATTAGCTCATACGACGCGCATTATTTTTATGTTTTGAAATCATTATCCTAATGTAGTGGTAAAACATGTTAGGACCGCGGTTTGTTTAGACCTCTATCATAAAGAACAATACTTCCTGCAACAGACACATTCAAACTTTTCTCCGACTTGAATTTGACTAAATGATGGCATTTTTCGATCGCTTTTTTGGAGAGACCGTTGTCCTCTGCTCCTAATAAATACACGCACCGTCTTGGGTGTTCGAATGTTTCTAAATCGGTAGCGCGTTCATCAAGTTCCACGCCTACTAAGCGCGCACCTTTGGGTAGGTTTTTATAGAAATCTTCGAAGGTTTCATAGTGAAAATACGGAATTGATTTTACTGCATTATGCGTATCACTGGATTGTTTGGCGTAGCGATTACCTATGGTGAAAATATAACTAGCTCCCAGATTTTGAGCTGTGCGCCATAGAACACCTAAATTCTCGGGTGTTTTTCCGTTTTGTATGCCTATACCAAAATACTCTGTAATAAAGTTGTCGTTCATGTTGTAAAAGTACAAACTAATAAATAGCAAGCCAAGTTTTGATTTTGTTGTTACACCTAGAATCGCAACACTTGTTTGCAAACACAATTTGCAAGCGAAAGAACGTTTCTTCGTGCCTCAGAATGACAAAATAAAAGCATAAAAAAGCATAAAGTAAAACTCAAACACCACAAAATTGTCATCCTGACGAAGGAAGAATCCAAACAAAGTGCTCAATAAACAGAGACGCTTCGTTGCTTAGCATGACAAAATAGGAGCATAATAAAAGTCTGAAATACTACTACGAACTCACAAAATTGTCATTCTGACGAAGGAAGAAGCTCAGCAAACTGCTCAATAAACAGAAATGATTCCTTCCTCAAAATGACAACACAAACGCAGAAAAAACATGAAATAAAACTCAAACAACACAACATTGTTACACTAACTCATAAATAAAATGTACTTTTAATTACTTTATTAGGTCTACGTTATGAATAAATTTTTTACATTTTTGCTATTCACATTATCTCTATCAATATATGCTCAGGGCGAGGCTAATATTTGGTATTTTGGTGACCGTGCTGGATTGGATTTTAACAGCGGTACTCCAGTTGCATTAACTAACGGAATATTAACCACTGTCGAAGGTTGTGCAACTGTATCAAACGGTGCTGGTCAATTGTTATTCTATACTGATGGAGTATCTGTTTATAATAAAAATCATCTCTTGATGGAAAATGGAAGCGATTTAAAGGGCAATAGTACCAGCTCCCAATCTGCTATAATAGTTAAAAAGCCTAAATCTTCAACGATTTATTACATTTTTACATGCGATGCACAAGGGAGTGACGAAGGAATAAAGTATTCTGAAGTAGATTTGTCTTTAAATGGGGGCTTAGGAGCGGTTACTTCTAATAAAAACATTTTACTATTCACGCCAACTGCTGAAAAATTAACAGCAGCTTTAAATAGAACGGGAGAGGCAATATGGGTCATCACCCATGGATATGGAAATAATAATTTCTACTCATTCTTAATAGATAACTCAGGTGTAAATATTACCCCAGTTATTAGCAGTGCTGGTGTAGTAGTTGGAGGAGATAGAGATGCCATTGGTTGCATGAAAGTAGCTCTAAACGGAGATAAATTAATTTGTGCTAATAACTCAAGTTTAACTGAACTCTTTAATTTTAATAACGAAACAGGTGTCGTAAGTAATCCTCGATTAATTACGAATAAACCAGTAACTTATGGTGTGGAATTTTCACAATCTGGTAAAATTGCCTATCTAACAACTGGTAGTCATATCCTAAAAAAATATGAAGTGAATCAATATGATTTAACATCCGCTAATATCGTCGGTTCTGAAATTAATCTAATAACTACAATAGATGAGAGATCTAGATCAAGTGCGCTGCAGTTAGCTCCTGACGGCAAAATCTATATAGCCAATTTCATTACTCCTTATTTAAGCGCTATTGCTAACCCTAATATTTTGGGTATTGGATGTGATTTTCAATTAAAAGCTGTTGACCTGAGCGGCAGACTCTCGTATGCTGGTCTCCCTCAATTTACACCATCTAATCTTCAAGTCACCATAAAAACACAAAATAACTGTTTGGGCGAAACGACTTCTTTTTTATTAGATAGCAATCGAGAAATTAGTGCTGCGCAATGGGATTTTGGAGATGGCAATTACTCCACTGATCTCAATCCTAATCATTTTTATTCGTCAATAGGAAATTACACAGTTTCCGTAAAAGCAACATCAAATACCGGTACAACAACGGAAACTAAAGACATTGTTATTTATGAGGTCCCTTCTGCCTCTCTACCACAAACTATCTTAATATGTGATGATAATAATGATGGTTTCCATGGTTTTGATTTGACATCTCAAAATGCTGTAATACTTAACGGTCAAGACCCCAATTTATATAAGGTTGATTATTATGCTAGCACTGCAGACTACAATAATAATTTAACGATTAATAACCCATCTACATACGCAAACACAACAGCCTACCTACCACAAACGATAATTGCTTCAGTAACAAACAAAGCTAATCCGTCTTGTAAAAGCAGTACTTCATTTTCAATTTCTGTTAATGAAAGACCTATTCCAGAAATTTCCACTGCTATATCAAACTATATAGTTTGCGATAATACGAGCGTTGGCAATGATACTGATGGACGTGTTTTATTTGATTTAACTCAAAAATCTTCAACAATTTTAAAGGGACAGTCAGCGACTCAGTTTTTACTTACTTATTACAAAGACATTGCTTTGACACAAAATATTGCAGCGCCATCAGCTTATGCAAATACCAATGCAACGGAAACGATTTACGTAAAAATGTATAACAAAAATGATCCAATTTGTTTTGCAACAACATCTTTCAACATACAAGTGAGTGCGTTACCTGCAATCAATCAAAATGTTGATTTAAAACAATGTGACAATGATATTAATGGATTTACTGTTTTTAATTTAGAGGAGGTAATCCCAAAAATTACAGCTAATGTTACAAACGAAAGCATCACTTTTTATACTACACAAATTGATGCACAAAATAATCGCAATCCAATAACTAATCCCACTTGTTATAGCAACCAAATGATTAGTAACGATATAGTTTATGCACGAATTGCAAACTCCAATGGCTGTTTTAAAATTGCTACAATAAACCTAATAGTTTCTACAACGCAAATTCCTATTAATTTCGTTAGAAATTTTACAGTTTGTGATGATGCCGTTTTGGGTACCAATACAGACGGTATTTCTAATTTTGATTTTAGTAGTTTAAATAAGGAAATAAAAGATCTTTTTCCTAAAGGACAGCAACTAGACATTACCTACTATCGCAATCTTAATGATGCTTTAACAGAAAAAAATTCAATTTTAGATATTGTAAATTACAGAAATACAGGGTATCCCAATTCACAAAAAATTTATGTTCGTATTGATAGTAAACTTAACAATGATTGTTTGGGTTTAGGTTCTCCTATTCAATTAACTGTTGAAATAATACCAGTTATGCAACCTATTAAGGAAATACAATGTGATGACAACCACGACGGCTTTTTTGCTTTTGACACCTCTACAATTCAAACTCGACTATTGAATGGTTCAACTAACGTCACTTTGAAATACTTTGATGAAAACAATAATTCTTTATCAAGTCCACTGCCCAATCCTTTTGTAACACGTTCGCAAATAATAAAAGTAGAGGCAGCCAACAATTCAATAACTACTTGTTCCTACGAAACAACATTAGAATTCGTGGTTTCTGATTTACCAGAAGCCTCTCCTATTCCGTCCAATTTATTAATTGCTTGTGATGATGAAATCGATCCCACTAAGCAAGACGGAAAATATGCTTTTGACACATCTACCTTTCAAAATACCATCTTGGGAGATCAAACCGGAATGATAGTCAAGTATTATGATGCTAGTAACAATTTACTTTCAAGTCCATTGCCCAACCCGTTTGCAACCAGCTCACAAAATATAAGAGTAGAGGTAATTAATTCAAATAATGCGAACTGTAAAGCAATTATATCTATACCATTCGTCGTTCATCCAATACCGCCAATAGCCTTGACTGGTGAGGAGCGACTTTGTAGTAATATTAGTAATTCTACCAAAGTAATCAATGCAGCCCTAGTGGATGAATTATTAATAGATAATTACACATATGAGTGGACTTATAACGGAAATCTAATTAGTGAAGAAACAGAATATACTTTAACAATTGACAAAACGGGAACCTATACAGTTAAAGCAACTACTGTTGACAGATGTTCTAGAACTAGAATAATTGTAGTTTCTGCCTCTAATATTGCTAAAATAGAAAACATAAAAATAGAAGATCTTACTTCTATAAATAGTATTCAGGTTTCCGCAACGGGCACAGGTGACTATGTTTATGCCTTGGATGACGAAAATAGCTACTATCAATTAGAAAATCTTTTTACTAATGTTAGTGCAGGAATCCATACGGTTTATGTAAAAGACTTAAATGGCTGTGGCATTGCTTTAAAAGAAGTAGTAATACTTGGAATACCAAAATTTTTCACTCCAAATCAAGATGGATTTAATGATTATTGGAATATAAAGGGCATCAACAATACCTATAATGCTAAAACAGTTATTCATGTTTTTGATCGATATGGTAAGTTAATAAGCAAGTTAAATCCTTTAGATCAAGGCTGGGATGGAAACTTTAACGGACAACCTTTGCCTTCTGATGACTATTGGTACTCGATAACTCTAGAGGATGGAAGAATTTTGAAAGGACATTTTACCTTAAAAAGGTAAAATAGCAAAGATAATAGTCTAAAAATCACCGTTTAATTTCCGTTACCTTTAGTAAAACTGATTTTTTATTAAGTAGAGATTTATAAATTCCAACATCCCTAGCCCCGATAGCAATGAAAATCCTTCTTGTTTTTTCTTTAAAAACAAGAAGATTGTAATGAATAGCGGGAAACAGCTCCAAAAAAAGCACATTACAGCTCCCGATTGACTTAATTGACTTAATGACATTTGAAACAAATGATTTATATTTGCAGTTAGAACTTAAGACAATTTTAAAATCAACTATACACGTAAAATGAGACATACTAAAGTTAAAGACTTACTAAACAGCACCAAGACGCTTCATGAAGTAAATGCAAAAGGATGGGTGAGAACTTTTAGAAACAATCAGTTTATTGCTTTGAACGATGGTTCTACCATTAACAATATTCAATGTGTTGTGGATTTTGAAAATACGCCAGATGAGACCTTGAAGAGGATTACAACTGGAGCGGCAATATCGGTAACTGGAACTTTAGTAGAGAGTAAAGGTGCTGGGCAAAAATTTGAGATTCAGGTTGCTAAATTAGAGATATTAGGAGACTCGGATGCAGAGAAATTCCCGATACAACCTAAGAACAAACCAAGCCTTGATTTCTTGCGTGAGAATGCACATTTACGTGTGCGTACGAACATGTTTGGTGCTATTATGCGTGTTCGCTCTGTGTTATCCTACGCGGTACACAGTTATTTTCAGGAGAAAGGTTTTGTGTATGTAAACACGCCTATCATCACCGGATCTGACGCTGAGGGTGCTGGTGAGATGTTTAAAGTTACGGCTTTACCATTTGACGGCACACCAAGAAAAGAAGACGGAAAAGTAGATTATAGAGAAGATTTCTTTGGAAAAGAGACCAACTTAACGGTTTCGGGACAATTAGAAGGAGAGACTTTTGCAATGGCTTTGGGTCAGATTTATACTTTTGGACCTACATTTAGAGCGGAGAACTCGAATACTTCTCGTCACCTTGCGGAATTTTGGATGATTGAGCCAGAGGTTGCTTTTAATGACTTGAATGACAATATGGATCTTGCTGAAGATTTTATTCAGTACGTAATTAAATATACGCTTGACAAATGTCCTGAAGATTTAAAATTTTTAGAAGGAAGATTACTTGACGAAGAAAAATCAAAACCACAGGCAGAAAGAAGCGAAATGGCTTTGCTAGACAAATTGAATTTTGTTTTAGACAACAATTTTAAACGCGTATCTTATACCGAGGCAATCGACATTTTGAGAGAGTGTACTCCAAATAAAAAGAAAAAATTCAACTACATCATTAACGAATGGGGAGCTGATTTACAGTCAGAGCACGAGCGTTATTTAGTAGAAAAACACTTTAAATGCCCAGTAATCTTGTTTGATTACCCAGCAAATATTAAAGCATTTTACATGCGTTTGAACGAAGATGGAAAAACAGTACGTGCAATGGACATCCTTTTCCCAGGAATTGGAGAAATTGTAGGAGGTTCACAAAGAGAGGAACGTTTTGATGTTTTGGTCGAAAAAATGAAAGCCTTAGGAATTGACGAGGAAGAATTATGGTGGTATCTAGATACTAGACGATTTGGATCAGCAGTTCACTCTGGTTTTGGACTAGGGTTTGAAAGATTGGTGCTGTTTGTAACTGGTATGACTAACATACGTGACGTAATTCCTTTTCCAAGAACGCCAATGAATGCAGAATTTTAAAAAAAAATGTTTCAAGTTTCAGGTTTAACGTTTCAAGTTTGGAGGTCAGCAACCTTAAACTTGAAACATTAAACAAAAACAACAAAAAAATAAATGCTAAAGCAATTCTTAAATTTAAAATTATCACAGAAATTATCTCCGCAGCAAATCCAGCTGATGAAGTTAATTCAATTGCCTACGCAAGCCTTTGAGCAACGATTGTTAGAAGAAATGAACGAAAATCCCGCTCTCGAGACAGGAAAAGAGGATGATTATGATAATGACGAGTTCGAAAATGACGATTATGACGATTATGACGATGGAGATTCGGAGGGAATTGAATCAGACGATATAAACATAGACGAATATCTGAGTAGTGATGACACGCCAGATTACAAAACACAAGCGAACAATTACAGTGATGATGACGAAAATCATGATTCACCCTTAGCATCTCCTATCAGTTTTCACCAAGATTTAATCAATCAACTCAATACTTTTATTCTGGACGACGGAGAAAGAGATATTGCTGAATTTCTTGTGGGTAGTATTGATGATATGGGTTACATACGACGCAGTATTCCTGATATAGTAGATGATATGGCATTTACACAAGCTATATATACCGATGAAGAAACAGTGGAGAAAATGCTACATGTGATTCACGAACTCGAACCATCAGGTGTGGGCGCTCGCGACTTGCAGGAATGCTTAATGCTTCAATTAAAACATAAAACGCCAACAGAATCTGTTGACCTAGCTACTGATATTATAGAGAATCAATTTGATGCTTTTACTAAAAAGCATTACGATAAATTGATTCAAAAATATGGTGTTTCAAACGAGCAGTTAAAGAAAGCAGTACACGAAATAGAAAAACTAAATCCAAAACCAGGAGGCGCTTTTACAGGAAACAATAAAATTACAGAGAATGTTGTGCCTGATTTTGCTATTCGAATAGTAGAAGGCGAATTAGAACTGACGCTAAACGGAAGAAATGCACCAAGTTTGCATGTATCTAAAGACTATCAAGAAATGATGCAAACCTACAAGGCATCTACAGATAAATCAGGTGCTCAAAAGGATGCCGTGCAATTTATTAAGCAAAAATTAGATTCGGCTAAGTGGTTTATAGATGCCATCCGTCAGCGACAAGAGACTTTATTTGTTACTATGAATGCAATTATGCACTACCAAGAGGAATACTTTTTAGATGGTGATGAAACCAAACTAAAGCCGATGATCTTAAAAGACATCGCTGATTTAGTAGGCCTAGACATCTCTACAGTTTCACGAGTAGCTAATAGTAAATATGTAGAAACTCCATACGGCACCAAGTTAATCAAAGAATTCTTCTCTGAAGCAATGAAAAACGATCAAGGAGAAGATGTTTCGACACTCGAAATCAAAAAAATATTGCAAAATATAATTGAGGAAGAAGACAAGAAAAAACCGCATCCTGATGATCAATTAGCTGAATTATTAAAGGAAAAAGGCTATCCAATTGCCCGTAGAACGATTGCTAAATATAGAGAACAACTCGATATACCGGTAGCTAGAATGAGAAAGAAAATATAAGATCTGTTCGTATATTTAAAGAACCATTAAAAGTTTAAGAAAAAGTAAGGTCAAACTTAATTCACTTAAATTTTTAATGGTTTTTTAATAGACGTGAAAGAAAAATCTGTATCTTTATTTCGTAGCAGCAACAAGTTCCCAAACAGTATTGAATTAATTTTAAAAATAGCGCCATGAAACTAATGATCTTTTTTCTGTTTATAGCAATCCTAAGTGCGTGCACTTCAAAGAAAAATAGTATTAACAAGAATTCTTGGGAGACCATTAATCTGGATGCCTATTCAGGGGGAACAAATGAAAAAAATTTAATTCGATCAATACTACAATTCGAACCATTACAACAAACGGCGGTAGAACTAGATTTAGTAAAATATAAAATAACACAACTCAATTCTATTACAGACACGATTAAAGGAAAATATGATCTGAAGATTGAAAAAAAGGAAAGCTATCAAACGATAAAAATAGTTCGTTTATAAAAATACCAACTCTAAAGTTCATAAAAAAAAGGCTGTTTCAAATTCATGAAACAGCCTTTTTATGCTTGATTTAATAGCTTACTTATTTTTTACTTCCATCGATAATTGCCCCAGTACCAGCACCTACGCCTGCACCTGCTAAACCACCAATGATTGCACCTGTTCCTTTTTTCTTGCTAATAATCGCTCCTGTTGCAGCACCTACTCCAGCTCCAATAACAGCACCTTTTGCAGTACTACTCCATTTTTTTCTAGCGGGTGCAGCCGGCGCGGCTTGATTAACCACTACAACCTCTTTAACTGTTGTTGCTTTCATCTCTTCTTGCTTTGCCATTTCGATCTTCATAGAGTCTATAACCTTAGCCTTTACCATCTCCATTTTCATAGAATCAATCACCGCCGCTTTATCATCTAACACTGCTGCTTTATCCGTTTTCTGACAAGAAACAATTGCTAAGGAAGCTAATAACACATAAATATATTTCATTTTCTTTTATTTTAAAATTTACTAGGAAACAAAGATAGTCTAGAACAATAGATAAAATTTTATAAAATTTTGTCTATTACTTATAAAATTAAAGTTAATGCATGAAATAGAAGGAAGGATTACCAATAACTTATTGATACGATACAAAACCTCTAATCGATTTTCTTATCGTCTTGGTTTTTTTTCATAGCATGAAAATATGCAGCTCTACTTAAAGGCTCATACTCTTCAGTTTCACCTAGCATTACGAGTTTATCATTATCTGTTTTTCTAAAACTATAATTTGCTAAATTTCCTGTACGCGTACATACGGCATGCACCTTCGTTACATACTCTGCAGTTGCCATTAAAGCTGGCATAGGACCAAAAGGATTCCCTTTAAAATCCATATCTAAACCTGCTACAATAACACGTATTCCTTGATTGGCTAAATCATTACAAATTTTAACAATGGCATCATCAAAAAACTGCGCTTCATCGATACCTACCACATCACAACCTTGTGCCAGTATAGCTATATTTGCTGCCGCAGGAACAGGTGTAGACCGTATTTCGTTAGAATCGTGTGACACAACCATCTCATCGTCATAGCGCGTATCAATGGCTGGTTTAAAGATTTCGACCTTCTGCTTGGCGAACTGAGCCCTTTTTAAACGGCGAATCAGCTCCTCTGTTTTGCCCGAAAACATAGAGCCACAGATAACTTCGATCCAACCA
>CAXBGV010000028.1:0-15086 GCA_963975235.1 uncultured Flavobacterium sp.
GCTAGAGGTAAATATATTTGGATTGCTGAAAGCGATGATTGGGCAGCAGATACCTTTTTAGCAGAAACTATTTCGGTGCTAGAAAACAATGAGGTTGTATTAGTACATACAAATAGTATGTATTACAGGAATAATGAGTTTAGGCCTAATACGTGGTGGGATTCTTTCAAAAGTGAGAATTGGACATCAAACTATATCAAAGATGGTAAGCATATTCTAAACAAGTTTGGGCGTTTTAAATGTCCAGTAATTAATGTGAGTTCTGCTGTATTTAGAAAAGATATTATAAAGGAAAATTTTTATCCCTTTGGCTATAGATATTGCGGAGACTGGAAATTTTGGATTGATGTTTTTATGACTGGTAAGGTTGCATTTATTGCAAAACCGTTGAATACGATTAGAGTTCATAATACGTCAGCTACTTCCAATAAAAAAGACAATTATCTTAAGAAACTAAATGAGAATATCAAAGTGATCAACTATGCCAATAATATACTGAATTATAAAACAATTTATACGAAAGATTATAGATGGTTGATTGATTTATGGATTTCGATATTTGAAAATACAGGGCAGTATTTTGCTAAAACAAATCATTCTGTTGATTTACCAGTCAGTTTTAAATTTAGGTTTTACAAACTGTATTTCAAGCTAATTTTAAAAAAAGGCTATCAGAAAATAAAAACAATATATGATTCCTAAAGTAATTCATTATTGCTGGTTTGGTAAGTCTAAGAAACCAAAATTGGTTAAAGACTGTATTCTTTCATGGAAAAAACATTTACCAGATTATGAAATAATAGAATGGAATGAAACTAACTCTGATTTGAGTTTGCCATTTGTTAGGGAAGCTTACAAACAGAAAAAATGGGCTTTTGTGGCAGATTACATTAGATTAAAGGTTTTGTATGAAAACGGCGGTGTATATCTTGATACTGATATGTTAGTTTTAAAACCATTAGATAGTCTTTTATCTGATAAAACTTTTATCGGAGCAGAATGTTTAGAATTTATTAATTGTGCTATTTTAGGAACAGTAAGTAAAAATGAATTTATTTATAGTTGCTTACAACAATATGAAAATATAACTATTGCAGTTGATTTTAATTGGGGTTTAATTTCAATTCCACGAATACTCACAGCCGTTTTTAGGGATAATTATTCGTTTAAGGAACCATTTGATAAAATTATTCAAGAAAAAGATATTGTAATTTACCCTCCAAATTATTTTTATGCCTTGCCTTACGAAAATAAGTACGATGCCTCAAATTATAAAAAACACATTCAAAAGGAAAGTTTTGCTATTCATTTATGGATTAGTTCATGGGTAGAACATAATGAGTTTTATTATTTAAAAAATGGAAAATATCGATTGGGTTTTAAAAAAATACTAGCTAATCTTTTAGTTCAAAAAGATAGTAACTATCAGTATTTCAGGGATGTTATGTATGCTATTAAACAATCTTTTTCAAAGTAATTTTTATGTCAATATTAATTTCTATAATTATACCTTGTTATAATCAAGCACACTACCTTGATGAAACTTTGCAATCAGTAATAGAGCAGACGTATTCTAATTGGGAATGTATTATTGTAAACGACGGTAGTCCTGACGAAACTGAAATTATAAGTCAAAAATGGGCTGTAAAAGATTCTAGGTTTAAATATGTATACAAAAAGAATGGTGGTTTAAGTAGTGCTAGAAATGCAGGACTTGAAATAGCAACAGGTGATTTTGTTCAGTTTCTAGATGCTGATGATTATTTAGATTGCACAAAGCTGGCGTTGTCAATCAATGCTGTGACACAAAATAATGAATATGATATTGTAATCACTAATTTTAGGATGTTCGAGAAAAGTCCTATTCATTCATCAATACCTTATTGTACTTTAACTGCGGACCTATTTAATTTTGATGATCTATTGTACAAGTGGGAAGAATCGTTTACGATACCCATACATTGCGGTTTGTTTAAGGCATCATTATTTCAGGATTTTAGATTTCCAGAACAGCTAAAAGCAAGGGAAGATTGGATTATGTGGATTGCTCTTTACAAAAATAATTGCAGTACTTTTTTTATTGATAAACCCTTAGCGCTATATAGAAGGAACCCTAATGGTATGACACAATCCTTAGATATGCTTGGTGATTTTATTAAAGCGTATCAGTATTTAAAATCATATTTGTCAGCTGAGGAATATCAAAAGCTCACAATAGTTTTATTATCTAGGTATTACAAATCAGCAGGGCGTTTTAAAACTAAACTAAATGAAATCAAAAGAACAAATACCTATTTTGTAGGTAATTTTATTAAAAAATCTTTGCGCAAACTAGGGCTTTTAAAGTTATTTAAGTATTTCTTGGAATCAACTTTCAATAAAAAATAGATGCTTGCAATCGTAATTCCGTATTATAAAATTCGTTTTTTTGAAGCAACGCTAATATCGCTGGCGCTTCAAACAGACAAACGTTTTAAAGTGTATATTGGAAATGATGCTGGTAATGAGGATCCATCGCGACTTTTAGAACAATTTAAAAATCAATTTGATTTTGATTACCAGTATTACGAAACTAACTTAGGCTCGCTATCGTTAACACAACAATGGGAACGTTGTTTGGCTATGGTCGGCAACCAAGATTGGGTAATGATTCTAGGTGACGACGATACTATTGATGCTAATTGCGTGGCACTATTTTACCAAAATAAAGACCTAGTTGAAAGTAAGAATTGCAAAGTGATTCGATATGCAACGCAAGTAATCGATCAGAACGATGCAACATTATCGGGGATATACACACATCCTGTGTATGAAAATTCGACTGATTTTTTGATGCGTAAGTTTAAGGGTGGCACCCGCTCTTCGTTGAGTGAATTCGTTTTTAATAAAGATGCTTTGCTCAAGCATAAATTTAAGAATCTTCCGTTGGCTTGGTTTTCGGATGTTTTGGCGGTACTCGAAGTATCCAATTTTGGATTAATTTTTACGATTAATGAGGCCGTTGTGCAATTTAGGCTAAGTGGTGATAACATCACATCCAGAGCTGATAATTTAGTTTTAAAAAACGAAGCTAGTTTTGAGTTTTTCTATTATTTGATCAAGGAGAGGAAAGAATTTTTTAGCGACCTTCAAATCCCTGTTTTACAAGAGAATCTTGAAAAAACGTTTTTATATAATAAAAAAAACATTCGGTTTTGGGTACTTTTTACGAAGTTGTACTTTAGTAAAGGTTACTTCAAAAATTATATGAAGTTCCTGATAAAAAGTGGATTGATGGTTCTAAAAAAAATATCATGAAGATATTAATAATTGTTCAAGATCTAAGGGTTTCAGGAACTAGTGAAGGGATCGTTTCTCGTTCTTTTATTGGTAAGTTGTCCCATTTATATCCCAATGCAGTGCTAGATGTGCATTATTTCATGTACTACAAACACGAGTATGACAAGGCGATTTTGCCGGTGAATAGTATAACTGAATACCTAATCAAAAGGAAGCCCTCTTTTTTATTAAAAATTACAAATGCCATTTATAGAAGAGTTTTTACAAAGTCATTGTATAAATGGTTTTTATTAAACCAATATAAAAAAGCGATATCAAAAATTAATGCAGATGAGTATGATTTGGTTTTTGTTCGTAGTGCAGGATTAGAGTATGAAACTATTTTAAGTTTAAAAGACTTGCCTATTTTATCGAAAGCCATAATTAATTTTCATGATCCGTATCCACTGTTTTTTGATACCTCAGGAACTAGCACTCTGACAAAAAAAGACTTACTTGATTTTAAAGCAATGTATACTGTTGTTCAAAATGCCTTTCGCTGTACAACACCCTCGCATTTACTATCAAAAGATTTGCAATTGATTTATGGTAATCAAAAAAAGTTTGATACACTGCCACATCAGTATGATAAACACGTTTTTTATTTGTCTAAAGTAACTCAGGTTCGGAAAAAACAAAAGCCAATTTCTATTTCTTACCATGGAGGGTTACAATTTGGTCGGAACATAGATGTTTTGATTGATGCATACGTATCGTTGATTAGAAAAAACAAATTGATTTTGGAGCAATCGGAATTAGTTCTCCGCTTGAAGAGCTCGGAAAATAATAGATTAAAAGAAAAATACAAAGCTTTTGATACCATTCATATTTTAGATGGTTTAGATTTTTCAAATTCTGCAAACGAACAGAAAGAGGAAGCTGATATTATTGTTTTAATAGAAAGTGTATTAGATTATAGTAATATTTTACTTGGCAAAGCGCCATTTGTAGCCTCACTCGATAAGCCGGTTTTAGCATTATTGCCAAAGGTATGTGAATTACGCACTATTATAAATGATGACAAATACATTGCTATCAGTAATGATCAAATCGATATAGCAATAAAATTAGAAGCATTAGTAATAACTACTTTGGATAATAAAGAGATTGCTGCTGCCTTTGGGGATTATTTTAGTGATGAGAATTTTAAAAGTAGGATTAACAAGATTATAAAATGTTAAGTATGATTGTAGATCAGTTAAAGCGAATTATTAGACGGAGGTATAATATTAGTTTTTCAAAATCTGGCGACGATATTCAATTAATGAAATTGATTAATAACTATACTCCTGGAGTTTATGTTGATATAGGCTGTTGGCATCCCATTAAAGCGTCTAACACGTATTATTTTCACTTAAGAAAATGGAAAGGAATCTGCATCGATCCTAATCCAGAACTAAAAAAGCTCTATAAGAAATTAAGACCATCAGATGAATTTGTGAATGTAGGAATTGGAAATTCAACATCCTCAATGTTTTATTACATGCTAGAAGAAAGCTCTATGAATACTTTTAGTTACGAATTTATTCAAAAACATAAATTAGAATCCAAGATTATTAAAAAAGTCGAAGTTCCTATGTTTACTTTAAAAGAAATATTGGATCTACGATTAAAGAAAGGAGACCGATTAGATTTTTTTGATGTTGATGCAGAGGGCTATGATTTAGAAATTTTAAAAACTAATGATTGGTTAAAATATAGGCCGAAAATTATTGTGGTTGAAAGTGATGATTTTTTACAAAAAGATATTACGTCGGATATAGTTCAATATTTACAAAAGCAGAATTATAGCTTATTAGGAAAGTCAATAATTAATGGAAACCTTGGTAATTTATTTTTAGTATCACACCAATGAGAATCGGTCATAACCCACATAAAGATCAGTTGTTAAGTGCGCCAGATTATCTACATCAGGTGGTTATTCCGGTGTATATACCGCATCAAGAAGGTTATTTTAAAGATAGTGTAAAGATTTTACAATTATGTATCAATTCGTTAGTGGCAACGGTACACGCTAAAACATGTATTAGTATTGTTAATAATGGGAGTTGTAATGACGTAAGAATCTACCTGAATGATTTGTACGAACAAAGGCTAATTCAGGAATTGATACACACCGAGAATATTGGCAAACTAAATGCTGTTTTAAAAGGAATTGCAGGCAATGCAATTCCGTTAGTCACAATTGCAGATGCCGATGTTTTGTTTTTAAATAATTGGCAAAGTGAAACGACCAAGATTTTCAATCAAGTACCGCAAGCGGGCGTAGTGGGTATAGTTCCTCAATTTAAAATGTATGAAGGCCATTGCGGTAATGTGTTATTGGCTAATTTGTTCAATGGTAAAATGTGCTTTAGTCCCGTTAAAAATCAAGAAGCCTTAATTCGTTTTTATGACAGTATAGGATGGGATAGAAATTATAATCAAGATTATTTAAAACACAATTTGGCATTAACCATTAATCCAGATTTGAAAGTATTGATAGGATCAGGACATTTTGTGGCTACTTATAAAAAAGATATTTTCGAACATATAGTGAGTTATATAGGTTACAAAATGGGAGGAGACAGCGAAGGCTATCTGGATAAATTACCTTTAAAAAAAGACTATTGGCGCTTAACAACTCAGGATAATTATGCCTTTCACATGGGTAATGTGTATGAAGATTGGATGGTCGTGCCTGCAAAAAATGAGCTAAAAGTAGATTTTCCTACCATCAATTTCACAAAAAGAAAACCCATCAATGCAGTAGTGTATTTTGCTAAAAATAGATTGTTTGTAAAATTTTTATCGGTAGGTTGGATGAATACACTTTTTTTACGTTGGAAAAAATTACCAAAACACATGATTAAAAGGTATTAAGAATGGAGTTGACAAAACCTGCTTTCACGATTCTAATAACCACAAAAAATAGAATTAAAGATCTAAGAATCACTTTAGCTAAATGCACTGCTTTGTTTAGCTATGATCAAGTGAACTATATAATTTGTGATGATGGCTCGACTGATGGAAGCTCAGATTTTATTTCAAAACAATATCCTTTTATTCAACTAATTCAAAACAAAGAAAGTAAAGGATTAATATATAGCAGGAATAGATTACTTGATTTAGTTACAACACCATTCGCTATTTCTTTAGATGATGATGCCCATTTTATTACCCAAAATCCTTTACAAATAATTAGCGCCTATTTCGATACCAATCCAGCCTGCGGTTTGCTTGCGTTTCGCATTTTTTGGGGACTCGAAGAACCTATTAATACCAGGACAAACGAGAAAAATCAGTTAGTTCAAAGTTTTGTAGGTTGCGGACATGTGTGGCGAATCGAGGCATGGCGTAGTATTGCAAATTACCCAGAATGGTTCGAGTTTTACGGCGAAGAGGATTTTGCTTCTTATTTATTGTTTCAGAACAATTGGTCCATTCAGTACGTACCTGATATTCTAGTTCAACATCGCGTAAGTTTAAAAGACAGAAAAAATGATCCTGATTACAAGCTGCGTTTGAGGCGATCTTTGCGTTCAGGTTGGTATTTGCTCTTTATGTTTACTCCACTGTACCTAGTGCCTAGAAAGTTTCTGTACTCTATATGGATGCAATTGAAACTAAAAGTGTTTAAAGGAGAATTATATGTTTTGCAGGTGTTGGTTTTAGCATTCAAAGATGTAATAATTAATTTTCCTAAACTGATCAAACATTCCAATAGGTTAAGTCTTGAACAATGGAAAGTGTATTCTCAAATAAGTAGAGCGAAAATTCACTGGCAACCCGAAAGAAAAAAACCAATACAGTAATGAGTAGTATATGAAAAATATTGTCATTATACCAGCACGAGGTGGTTCCAAACGCTTACCCAACAAAAACATCACGCTATTGGGAGGGATTCCGCTTTTGGTTCATGCTATCGCTTACGCAAAAAAAAATCAGGAGATTGTAGATGAAATATATGTAAGTACAGATGATCCTTTGATCAAGAAAATAGCAATGGAACATGGAGTTCAAGTAATCGATCGGCCAACAAATATTGCGGGAGATTTAGAACCTACCATAACAGCTTTACAGCATGTTTTACAGTCCATTGAGCATGAGGTTGCAAATGTCATCGTATTGCAACCCACAAACCCATTACGTCCCGAGAATCTATTGAAAGAGGCATTTGCTAAATTCGGCAGCAATCAGTCGAGTAGTTTATTTACTGTAAGCCGCAACGAGCATAAATTAGGAACGATACATCAGGACCGTTTTGTTCCAATGAATTACAAAGCGGGTCAGCGTTCTCAGGATTTAGCCCCTCTTTATTTTGAAAACGGGCTATTGTATATTTGCGAAGCACAACAAATAGTAAACGGCGAAATTATAAACGAAAACAGCTACCCTTATTTAGTAAATCATATTTTTGCTACTGTGGACATTGATACCCAAGATGATTTTGACTACGCAGAATATTTATTTCAAAAATTCTTAAAAAACTAATTGATTAACACAATTATGAACACCTATATAGAAATAGCAGGCCGAAAAATAGGTCCCGATTTTCCACCTTTAGTAATAGCCGAAATAGGAATTAATCACGAAGGTTCTTTGGCTGTGGCCAAAGAAATGGTTGATGCCGCTCATCGAGCAGGAGTGGAGGTAGTAAAACACCAAACCCATATTGTAGCAGATGAAATGAGTGGTGCTGCCAAAAAAGTGATTCCAGGCAATGCAGATGTTTCGATATACGAAATCATGGAGCGCTGTTCCTTAAATGAAGCAGACGAATTAAGCTTAAAAGAATATGTCGAAAGTAAAGGAATGCTATTTATTTCGACACCATTTTCAAGAGCAGCGGCAAACAGATTAGAAAAATTTAACGTACCAGCTTATAAAATAGGTTCTGGAGAATGTAATAACTATCCTTTGCTAGAGCACATTGCTTCGTTTGGTAAACCCGTTATTTTGAGTACCGGAATGAATACTATCGAAAGTGTGGCAAAGGCAGTAGCCATTTTTGATAAACACAAAGTTCCAGTAGCGCTCTTACATACCACCAATTTATATCCTACACCCATTCATTTGGTTCGTTTTGGCGCTATGACACAACTGCACGAATCTTTCCCGGATAAAGTTTTTGGATTGTCGGATCATACTTTAAATAACAATGCCTGTTTGGGTGCAGTAGCTTTGGGCGCAAGTATTCTAGAGCGTCATTTTACAGATACCATGCAACGCACCGGTCCAGATATTGTGTGTAGTATGGATGAGCAAACAACAAAGGATTTAATTGTAAGTTCTAATGAAATATTGATTTTGCATTTGCGACAGTATGCACTATTAAGCCAATAAAAAAGGGAGAACGATTTACAGCGGATAATATTTGGGTAAAACGCCCCGGAACGGGTGAAATTTTAGCCGAACGATTTAATAAGTTGTTAGGGAAAATTGCTTTGAGGGATATAGATAATGATGAACAATTGAGGTTGAAGGATATAGAAATTTAAAATACCAATATGATATCAATTGTTATAAGAAATAAGAATGAAGCCGATGCACTTAGTACAATTTTAGCAATACTTACAGATAGATATGTAGGAGAGTATAATGAGATTATTATTATAGATAATGCATCTACTGATAATAGTAGATTTATAGCATCTAAGTATGGTTGTAAGATCGTTACTATCGATGATTTTAGTTACGGACGCGCAACAAATCTCGGGATGGAAACAGCTAGCTCTGATTTTGTATTACTATTAAGTTCACACGCAATTCCAATTGGGAAAAGTTTTTTTAGTAGAGCAGTAGTGTTATTTAATAATAACAAGGATCTCGCGGGTGTTAGGTTTGTCAATAGTATTGATAATTATAAGAGAGCTATTGAAAATGATTTTAAAGTGTTAGAACCATTAAAACATGGATTAATGACGGCTTGTTCTCTCGTGAATAAGAAAGTGTGGTTGCAGTATAAGTTCAATGAGCACTTGCCTTTTAGCGAGGATAAGGAATGGTCTGACAGGGTTTGTAAGAACGGATTTGAAATTGAAGATCTAGATGAAACTTTCTTTTATTTTGTAAAAAGAGATTTGAAGTCAAGTGTTTCAAGGTATAAAAATGAGACATTATCGGGATGTCTTTTACATAAAAATACATTTCCTAGCTCATTGAGGATTGTACTTTCCTTTTTGAAAAAAATATTCATTACAAATACATTTAATTACTTTAAAATAATTTTTCATGACTTTTTAATTTTAAAGGCGAAATTTGAAATACGAAAAGAAATTAATAAAACTTGATAGTTTAATCGGAAGTTATTCTAGTTACTGGTATACTAGCAAAACTGCTAAAGTTAACGGAGTTTGGTTTCTGGTTTAGATTAAAGGTAATTTGATAAAAAGGGTTTCGACTCCGCTCAGCCTGACAATCGTACATGAAACAACGATTGTCAATTCGAGCGGAGTAGAGAATCTAGTTTAGGTGAAACGTGATTTGATAAAAGGGCTTCGACTCCGCTCAGCCTGACAATCGTACATGAAACAACAATTGTCAATTCGAGCGCAGTCGAGAATATAGTTTAGGTGAAACGTGATTTGATAAAAAGAGCTTCGACTCCGCTCAGCTTGACAATTGAGAGGTTCTTGATAAGTACAATTGTCAATTCGAGCGGAGTTGAGAATGCTGTTTATTAGGGTTATGATTGTAAAAGAGCTTCGACTCCGCTCAGCCTGACAATAGGAATTTAAAAATAATTAATGAAAAAAATAATATTCTTAACAGGCACTCGTGCTGATTTTAGTAAAATAAAATCCTTGATTTCAATTCTGGATGTTCATCCAAATTTTGAGGTTTTTGTTTTTGTTACCGGCATGCACATGCAGGAAGAATACGGTTATACCCTATTGGAAATCCAACGCTGTCAGTTTAAAAACATTTATACGTTTGAAAACCATACCGATGAAGCCACAATGGACTTAACGCTGGCGAAAACTATTGAAGGGCTATCCAGTTATTCGAAAAAAATAAATCCTGATTTAATCGTGGTGCATGGTGACCGAGTAGAGACGCTGGCGGGTGCGATTGTAGGTTCCTTAAATAATATTTTGGTGGCTCATATTGAAGGCGGTGAATTATCAGGAACGGTAGATGAATTGATTAGGCATAGTGTGAGTAAACTGAGTCATATTCATTTTGTTTCGAATGAGGAAGCGGCTAAACGACTGCTACAAATGGGCGAAGTTGCTTCCTCTGTTTTTACGATTGGCTCTCCGGATATTGATATCATGTTTTCGAATACCTTGCCTTGCCTGGAAGTTGCCAAAGAATATTACCAAATAGATTTTGAAAAATTTGCCATTGTTATGTTTCATCCCGTAACTACCGAGGCAAATGAAATGGAACAGTACACAGATAATTTTGTCAATTGTTTACTGGACGATCATCATAATTATGTAGTTGTTTATCCGAACAATGATTTGGGCAGTAAATATATTATATCGACATACAAACGATTCGAAAATAATAACCGCTTTAGAGTTATTCCTTCCTTGCGTTTTGAGTATTTTTTAAGCTTACTCAAAAACGCACAATTCGTTATTGGTAATAGTAGTGCAGGAATCAGGGAAGCTCCGTATTACGGATTGCCCATCATCAATATTGGAACAAGACAACAAAACCGTGCCGTTCATGCTGATATTATTAATGTCGATTATTCGGTGGAGAGCATCAGTAGTGCTTTGAAAACTATTGATGAACATCAAACAGTAGCTGTTAATCCTGATTTTGGTTCTGGAAACAGCAACGCATTATTTTTAGAAGTAATTGAAAAAGAAAGTTTTTGGACAATCAATCACCAAAAACAATTTAGAGGAATATGAGTTTTGTCGATTATTCTAAAATTGGAATTCTGACCACTGTAGTTAATTTTGAACTGTATAAGAAGAGTTCTTCTTTGTTTCCTGTAGGTATTCGCAAATTTATAATTGATGGTACTAATGGGATGCATGGTCTGGATAGTATTTTGTTTATGATGAATAAAATGAAAGGTCAAGGAATTGATTGGCTAATAATGGCTGATGAAGATGTTTTGTTTTTAAATCCCAATGCAGTTTTTGAATTAATTGAAAGAATGACCATGGGGAATTATACAGTTTGCGGGATACGGGACGGAGGTCATATTCCGCATCGGGTTCAAAATCCTTATCTGATTAATACTTTTTTTTATATACTAAACTATAAAGAAGTTGAGGATATATGGAACGTCAAAGAAATATTGAATAACAATTATACAATAGCGAACGAATTCTCAGACGATTTACGACATCTTAGAGGGAAATATGATATTAGCAGTTTAGCAGAACCTTATTTTTGTTTTTTCTTATGGTTAAGAAGAAAAGGGAAAAAATTCCATTTTTTAGATTCTAATTTAGCCTTTAAAGATGATGATTTTACAAATAGTGTGTTTTTTGAAGAGAACATAATTTTATACCATACGTGGCATGCACGGTTTTATAATTTGAATGAAAAGCATACAAATAGGATCAATCAAGTTTTTCTTAAGACAAAAATGATAAATAATGATGATAGTGAATTTGATGCTTTAATTTTTAAAGACTCTACGTACAGTATAAAAAAAACGATAAAAAAATGGAATATTAAAATAATGAATAAATTACGATGATGAGCTTATTAAATTTTATTAAACAACGAACAACATATAAAACGCGACTAAAAATAAGATTTAAGTTAAGAAGTTTGAAAGCTTTCTTTTTTAGAGGAAATCTTAATAGAGTTGCAACTATTCACAAAACAGATAAAAGTAGGTATCATTTTTACACACAACATTACGAACGTCATTTTAGACCTTTTAAAAATAAGAGGATTAAATTATTGGAAATAGGTGTAGGAGGCTATGATAACCCAATTTCTGGAGGAGAATCGCTCCGGATGTGGAAAACCTATTTTCCTTTTGCTAAAATATTTGCTTTAGACATATTTGAAAAATCTTTTTTGGAAGAGAGAAGAATAAAAATTTTTAAAGGGAGTCAAGTAGATTTGAATTTTTTAGAAGAGGTATGTTCTACCGCTGGGCCATTTGATTTCATAATTGACGACGGTAGTCATATAAATGATCATGTAATTAAGAGTTTTGAGTTTTTATTTCCAAAACTAAAAACAGGTGGTATATATGTTGTCGAAGATACACAAACTTCCTATTGGGAAGAGTATGGTGGTACTTCAGATAATTTAAACAAAGAAGGAACTATTTATCATTTTTTCAAGGGATTGATTGATGCTTTAAATAATGAAGAATTTTTAATCGATGGGTATAAAAAAACGTACTATGATAAAAATATTATTTCAATGCATTTTTACCATAACATGATATTTATTTATAAAGGAAATAACGATGAATTATCAAATTTTGTGAGAAATAATAAACTAAAGTAGACAATGATCGTATTTTCGCAATTAGGGCATAAAGGGAATTTAGGCAATCATATGTTTCAAATTGCAGCTACCATTGGTATTGCAATGAAGAAAAACCAGGATTTTGCTTTTCCGGACTGGGGCTATGCTGAATTTTTTAAAAATAAGTTGCCAGCATATGATACTACAACTAGTTTTAAATGTTTGAAAGAGCAGTCTTTCAGGTATCAGGATTGGGATATTATCGAGAATACTAACTATGATTTGAATGGTTGGTTACAAACCGAACGCTATTTTAATGTAGATGCAACAAAAAAAGTGTTTGAATTTGATCCCACCTTACTACAAAAAGTGAAATATAATCACAGTGATTTATTTAGTAAAAAACCGATTTTAATTTCTGTTAGAAGAGGTGATTTCGTAAATCATCCTCATTTTTTTCAATTATCATATAAGTTTTATTTTTTAGCCTTAGTTCATAATTTCCCGGATTGGAAGGAGCGAAACATTGTGTTTACTAGTGATGATATTTTATATTGTAAACGTCACTTTGCATTTATTAAAAATAGTTTTTTCTTAGACGATTTATCACCAATAGAGCAGTTAGCTTTGGGTTCAGAATGCTCTGATTTTATCATAAGTAACTCTACCTTTTCGTGGTGGATAGCGTGGCTTGGAGAAAAAGAACATTCAAAAATAATTAGACCTACTAAAAATTTTAGAGGAGTTTTTGCTGCTAAAAATGATGAATCGGATTATTTTCCCGACAGGTGGATTTCTTTTGATGAAAAACAATTTAGTATCAGTAATACTTTTTTTAGTTTGAAAGTAAAAGGCAATTATTTACTACTGCGAGATGATCTAGTTCATCTTTGGACTGTATTGGTAAAGCAGAGTAAGAGATTTGTAAAACGAATTTTGGGTAGAAAATAAAGAAATGAAAAAACTAGGAATAGTAATAACTGATGGGGTTGGTTTTCGTAATTTTATTATGAGTGACTTCATTGCAGCCGCAACTAAGGAATTTGATTCAGTAACTATTTATTCAGGCCTACCTATTAGTGCTTTCCCAACAAAGTTGATAGAAAGCGTTGCTATAAGAGAATTGACTGTTTTTGAGGAACCTAAACCAACTTGGTTTTTTAGAAAATGGAAAGAAGTGGCACATTTGCAAAGATTTAAATCTTTTTACGGAATGAGCGACACATTGAAATCAGGTTATCCCAAAGAGAAATCTTTGAGAGCTATTGTAGTAAAATGTATTTATGCGGTTACAAGAGTAATCCATTTTGATTGGAGTATTAAGCAAATTGAAAAGTTACAGTTTTTTAGTTTTTCAAGACATCAAGTAACAAAATCGTATATCAAACTATTAGCAACAGACCGACCAACACAGTTGTTCTTTACCCACCAAAGACCGCCTTATTTAGCTCCTTTTTTATATGCTGCTATCAAAAATAAAATTCCAACAACTAGTTTTATTTTTAGTTGGGACAATTTGGCTTCAAAAGGAAGGATGTTAGGAACCTTTGATTCTTTTTTAGTTTGGAGTAATTTGATGAAAAAAGAGTTGTTGCATTTTTACCCTAATGTTACTGCTGATAAAGTAAAAGTGGTAGGTACACCTCAGTTTGAACCGTATACAATGGAGCAATATAGTTGTTCTAAAGATGAATTTTATACCCTTTTTGATTTAGATAAAAACAAGAGAATTATTTGCTTCAGCTGTGCAGATGCTAGTATTGGAGGGAATGATCCAATAGTTATCAAAGCGATAGTTAAAGCGATTCGAGCTGGTAAGATAATAAATTGTCAACTTGTAGTTCGTACTTCTCCAGCCGAAGAAGCAACTCGGTTTGCTGCAATCAAAGCGGAATTTCCAGAAATTAGTTGGAATAACCCCAAGTGGATTCTTACTCGTGAAAACCATGCAGAAGCTTGGTCACAACGCATTCCGTCTATAGAAGATATCAAAGATTTACGCGCACTATTGCAATATGCTGATCTCAATGTGAATATGTGCTCGACTATGAGTTTGGATTTTATGCTATTTGATAAACCCGTAATCAATACTGTTTTTGGCAATCTTGAAAACGGTTTGTATAATGATCAACGATTTTTAAATTACGATCATTATAAAAAAGTGATTGATAGTGGAGCAGTTACTATTGCTAAAGATGAAAAGGAATTGGTCGAACAAATAAATGAAGCCTTAGCAAGTCCTGCTGGTCGAAGTATGCAACGAAAAGGATTGGTAGCCATGCAAATCAGTGCATCTCTCGAAGGAACAAGTAAGCGTATTGCGCAATCTCTAGCACAACTCAATGGATAACTTAAAGAAAATTGCCCTACTTTGTAATTATGAA
>CAXBGV010000029.1:0-14936 GCA_963975235.1 uncultured Flavobacterium sp.
ACGAAGAAGGTGGTCAACTTACTGAAAAAGTACGCAGAAAACCTTATTGTGTAGTGCTTCTTGACGAAATCGAAAAAGCACATCCAGATGTCTTTAATATGCTATTACAAGTACTAGACGACGGATTCTTGACAGATAGTTTAGGTCGTAAAATCGACTTTAAAAACACTATTATTATCATGACTTCGAATGTTGGAGCGAGACAGTTAAAAGACTTTGGTCAAGGGGTTGGTTTTGGTACTGCTGCCAAAGTGGCTCAAGCTGATGATAATTCGAAAAGCGTAATCGAAAATGCTTTAAAGAAAACATTTGCACCAGAATTCTTAAATAGAATTGATGATGTAATCGTATTTAACGCTCTAGAAAAACATGATATTGATTTAATTATCGAAATCGAACTAGAAAAACTATACAAGCGAGTATCTGAATTAGGCTATAATCTTAAGCTTTCTGATAAAGCAAAAGCATACATCGCCGACAAAGGTTTCGACAAGCAGTTTGGTGCAAGACCACTAAAAAGAGCAATCCAAAAATATGTCGAAGATGCATTAGCAGAAGAAATTATTACTTCTAAAATAAGCAGTGGAGACGAAATATTCATGGATATTGAAGAAGGTGCGCAAGAACTTACTGTGAAGATTCAAAAAACAGACGAAGCAACAAATGAATAATATCATGAGTAGTTAGTAAATTTGATAAACCCGTTACGTTTTTATAACGCAACGGGTTTATTCTTTACCTAAACTAAACATTTTTCGAAAACAAATCTCTACATTTGAGTTTTATAATCACATTAAAATAATTAGAATATGTCTCAAGACAAAGTAATCTTAGGTAGTGAAGAATGGTGTTCTTTTCCAGAATTAGGAATCCCGACCATCAAAGCCCGTGTAGATTCTGGAGCTAAAACCTCTGCTTTACATGCCATCAATATTGCTCCCTTCATCAAAAATGATAGTAATTGGGTAAAATTTGACATCAACCCAATACAAAATAATTTAAAGACAATCATTCATTGTGAAGCACCTCTTGTTGACAAACGAATAGTAAAAAGTTCTAGTGGTTTTAGAGAACAACGCTATGTAATTCAAACTAGCTTAAAAATTGGAGATTCGAATTGGCCTATTGAAATGACCTTGACCAATCGAGATTCTATGGGATTCAGAATGCTGTTGGGTAGAGAAGCAATGAGCGGTCGTGTTTTAGTAGATCCAGAGAAACAGTATTTGCTAGGACAACCAACATCTGAAAGTTTAAAAGAATTATACCAAAACTCTGAAAAAGCTCCAACAGGCTTGCGTATTGGAGTACTTGCTAGTAACCCTGAACTATACAGTAATAAACGTATAATGGAAGCTGGAGAAATGCGAGGTCACGAAATGCACTTTTTGAACATCAAAGAATGCTACATGAGACTGGATGCTGAAACTCCTGAAATACATTACAGAGGAGGAATTATCTTGAATCAATTTGATGCTATTATTCCTAGAATCAGACCAAGTATAACTTTTTATGGCTGTGCACTTACACGTCAATTTGAAGCACTTAAAGTGTACTGCTTAAACTCAGCTGCAGCAATAACGCAGTCAAGAGATAAATTATACTCGTTACAATTACTTTTACATAGTGGAGTTGGAATTCCTACAACGGGATTTGCAAATTCACCTTTGGACACTAATGACTTAATAAAAATGGTTGGTGGACCACCCTTAATTGTAAAATTACTAGAAGGAACACAAGGTAAAGGAGTTGTTTTAGCAGAAACCAAAAAAGCGGCAGAAAGTGTTATTAATGCTTTCAAAAGTTTAAACGCCAACATTTTAGTACAAGAATTCATCAAAGAGGCAAATGGTAAAGATTTACGCTTATTTGTTATTGATGGAAAAGTAGTAGCAACGATACAACGCGAGGCAATGCCGGGTGAATTTAGAGCTAACATACACCTTGGTGGAACCGCTTCAGTAATAAAAGCAACACCAGAAGAAAAACGTATTGCAATCAAAGCGGCAAAAGCCATGGATTTAAAAGTAGCTGGAGTTGATATTATTCGATCTTCTAAAGGTCCGTTATTATTAGAAGTAAACTCTTCGCCAGGATTAGAAGGAATCGAAGGAGCCACAAACAAAGATATAGCTGGTGAAATGATTAAAGCAATTGAGAAAAATTTTATCAAAGCAAAATAACTTTGATTCTAATAAAACCCGCATAAGCCTACAGGGCTTTCGCAAACAAAAACCATTCTATTTTAAGTAATAGGATGGTTTTTTATTAATACTTACTTTGTTGACGGTTTACATTAGAAATAGTACAAGGACTAGACGAAAGAATTTTATAAAACAAAAATTCCTTACAGTCGTAACATCAAATAAAATGACTGCAATTCTCGCGATAGAAAAACAAAGAGAGGAAATTATCGAAAACTTGCTAATCTATTTCAATCTTTAGTAGCTTGTCCAATCTAGATCGCAATTTCATCCTAAAGAACCATTTGCAGCACAACTTGATTCCTTTTGGCATACAAGCAAAAAACAAATCTTGCGGCAAACTCGATTTAACACCTATAAAAAAACCCAAGATTACTTTACTAACTAAAGTGATCTTGGGTTTCTATTCTATTGATTGGTTCTATACTCTAAACCAATTATTTGAGCTTGCGAGCGAATCAAATTAAATTTTAAATGAATAAGCTTAAAACATAGTAAACTAATGCTGCTAGTATAGCCGAAATTGGAATGGTTAACACCCAAGCCCACAAAAGACTTACTGTAACTCCCCAACGAACGGCAGAAACTCTCTTAGTTAAACCTACACCTATAATTGATCCTGTGATCGTATGTGTAGTACTTACAGGAATTTTTAAATGCTCTGTAAAATACAATGTCAATGCTCCAGCAGTTTCAGCTGCAACACCTTCAAATGAAGTTACTTTTGTGATTTTAGATCCCATTGTTTTTACAATTTTCCAACCTCCGCTTAATGTTCCAGCTGCAATGGCAGAATAACAAGCAAGTGGTATCCATCCTGGCATTTTGAACGCACCACTTTCTGATGGCAATACAACATCTAACCAAGCGTCCATTTGAATACCTGGATTAGCATTGATATAAACTGCGACTGCAGCAGCGATAATACCCATTACTTTTTGAGAATCATTACCACCGTGACCTAAACTAAATGCAGCCGAAGATAGTAGTTGCATTTTCTTTAATGCTCCATCAGCTTGTTGCAAATTTAGACTACTGAAAATCAAACAAAAAGCACTTACAGTTAGGATAATAAAAGCAACAAGAAACCATTTAATATTGTGAGGTTCAAAAGCTACACTCCAAAAAACAGAGTTATCAAAACGAGGTGCTTTCCCTCCTTTTATAATTTCATCGTAAGGTATCATTTGAGTGTAAACGAACCAAACTGTAGCAATCATTAAACCTATTGTAAACAATTTAGGATAGATACTTTTGCGTGAAGCGTTTAATAACCATATCGAAATAAGGTAGGATGCAAAAGCACCCATTAATGGTGCTAGAACAATAAAAGCAATAATTATTAATACTCCTGATGGCATACCACCATCTTTACCAGCTTTGTACCAGCTTACGATGTCGTACCAATAATGCGTTGCACCATCTGCACCTATATATCCTGAAAAGCCATGCACAGCAATTGAATGTGCAATAGCTGCTCCAGCAAAACCACCAATTAATGTATGAGATGAACTAGACGGAATTCCTAGCCACCATGTTAATAAATTCCAGCAAATTGCTGCAATTACACCTGCCAAAATTACAACAAGTGTGATTTCCATTGTATTCGCTGTTTTGGCAACCGTATCAGCAACACCAAAACCAAAAACCCAATAGGCTAAGAAATTAAAAAAAGCAGCCCAAAGAACAGCTTGAAAAGGCGTTAGCACTTTTGTGGCAACAACTGTAGCAATAGCATTTGCAGCATCATGAAAGCCGTTGATGTAATCAAAAATTAAGGCTAATACTATAATTATTATAAGTAGCGTCATAAACTAGAACTTCAGAATGATAAAAATTAAATTTAAGAATGTTTTACAGAAATCGATTCAAGAATACTAGCAACACTTTTACATTTGTCTGTAGCTGATTCTAAAACAGATAAAACCTCTTTATATTTAATAATATTTTTAGCATCTGTTTCGTTTTCAAAA
Organism: uncultured Flavobacterium sp.; assembly: GCA_963975235.1. Lineage (GTDB taxonomy): Bacteria > Bacteroidota > Bacteroidia > Flavobacteriales > Flavobacteriaceae > Flavobacterium. Next base: position 4,178 of record CAXBGV010000029.1, read on the forward strand.
ATTTCAAAAACTGCTTTATTGTATACGTTATCAGATTTATTCTCTAACTTATTTATTCTAGAACATGATTCCTTGATAACTTTCATATTCTTTAAATTACTTAGCTCTTTTACAGCTATCTCAATGTTTTGACATGCCTCTAGATTGATTTCTGTCAACTTACGAATCGATTTAGTAATTTTATCTACTTGATACAAACGCATGATACTAGACGCACCGTGTAAACGATCTGCAACGTTATCAATAGAAGTGATCAAAGAGTGTATGTCCTCTCTGTCAAAGGGAGTAATGAAATTTCTACTTAATTCAAGATTTGTCTGACGTGTGATGTCCTCTCCTTTTTGTTCAAGAGTATCTATTTTAGAAAACAACACTTCTCTTTCCTTTAAAGGAAGATTTACAGCCTCGTGCAAATTAGAAGCTAATTCAATTAAATTACTAGACGCCTCTTCGAAAAGTGGAAAAAATTTCTTGTCCTTTGGAACTAAAAATTGGAATAAACTATTTAATGACATTTTATCTATTTTAAGGTTACAAAATTACTTCATTAATGCTTTGTAATGTTAAGCCATTGTTAACAAATCTTCCTCTATGATAAAACTATTCAAAAAGGCGATTGATTTCTCTATATCATAATGCAAAACCCTATCTTCCTGTACGAAAGGGACTATATCTCTGTAGGCTTTTAAAAACATTTCAATAAAAGCACTCGATTGCAAGGGTCTTCTGTACTCGATAGCTTGAGAGCAAGTCATCAATTCGATGGCAAGGATTCGTTCTAAGTTCTCTACTATTCGCAAAGTCTTGGTAGCTGCATTAGCTCCCATGCTCACATGATCCTCTTGCCCATTACTGGAAACAATACTATCGATGCTTGCAGGACTTGCTAACTGCTTGTTTTGACTTGCAATACTGGCAGCTGTATACTGTGGAATCATTAAACCCGAATTCAAACCAGGATTATCAACTAAAAAAGCAGGAAGGTTACGAGAGCCTGAAATCATTTGATAGGTGCGTCTTTCTGAAATACTACCCAACTCTGCCAATGCAATTGACATAAAATCTAAAGCTAATGCCAAAGGCTGTCCGTGAAAATTCCCTCCAGAAATGATTTCGTCACTATCTATAAAAATATTAGGATTATCCGTTACAGAATTTATCTCTGTCTTAAAAACTTTGTGTCCATATTCTAAAGCGTCTTTTGATGCGCCATGCACTTGGGGCACACATCGAAACGAGTATGGATCTTGTACATGTATTTTTTCATGTACAATGATTTGGCTTCCTTCTAAAAAAGATTTTACCCGCTTAGCAGTCACAATTTGACCTTTATGCGGTCTTATATAATGTATCAATTCACTAAATGGTTCTATTCTACCATCGAATGCTTCCAAGGATATCGTTGCAATCAAATCAGCGAAGTATGACAGCTTATTAGCTTTTAGAATAATATACGTTCCGTAGGCACTCATAAATTGCGTTCCATTTAAAAGAGCAAGCCCTTCTTTTGACCTTAATACAATAGGCTCCCAATTAAAATGGGACATGACAACACTCGATGAAACTTTTTTCCCTTCAAAATATACTTCTCCTTCTCCAAGTAATGGCAGTGACAAATGCGCTAATGGTGCAAGATCTCCCGAGGCTCCTAGCGATCCCTGCGTATAAATAACAGGTAAAACGTCCTGATTGTAAAAGGCGATTAATCGCTCCACTGTCTGTAATTGAATTCCAGAATGACCGTAGCTTAACGATTGAATTTTTAATAACAACATCAATTTTACAATAGGTAAAGGCACCTCTTCACCTGTTCCGCAGGCATGAGATTTAACCAAGTTCTCTTGAAGTTTAGATAAATTATCATTTGAAATTTTGACATTACAAAGCGAGCCAAACCCTGTGTTAATACCGTAAATAGGCGTTGATTGACTGACCATTTTAGTATCTAAATATGCCCTGCATTTATTAATATTTACTTTAGCCTCTTCAGACAGCGCCAAGCTTTTATGCTCACTTATAATCTGCTCAACTATATCTAGGGATAATAATTCGGTACTTATATAATGTGTTTGCTCCATTGTAATTTCAATTTTGAATGCCAAAAGTCACTAAATCAAATCTAGAAAACAACATATATAGGTGATAATTTATCTTGAGTCCTTAATACTACTAGTTTTTATCAGATACTCCTATTGTAGTGCACCGTTATTCTTTAAAAAACCCAAAAACGTAAATTAGTAATCCGTAAAAGCACAAACATTAATTCAAATTATGGCATATTCTAACGAAAACCGCCTTGAAACAATGGTTTCTTCACAGTAGATTCAGAATTTTAAACAAGAAACAACGCTAATTTTTAGATTATAAATCACAATAGTCCCTATAAAGTTGCTTAAAAATACGATATTCTAAAGCTAAGACTTATATTTTCCAGTATTTTAAAATATTCGTAAAACGGCCAAATGGTTTTCTGAATTTTATAAAAAGCCGTATTTTTGAAACAACAATGATAAACAATAGCGTAACATATCAATCTTCGATAACAACTCAAATTTGGGTTGGCACTGCTATGACGTTTACATTCTCTACTACAACTACAACCCCTTAGGGGTATACACTTTTACATATAACCGTATTATATCGTTATTTCTTTTTAGAGATAAAATTCTTGGGTGAATAATAATCATTCGCTTTTTTTCAAAATCAAAATGCACAACATGAAAGTATTAAAATTTGGCGGTACATCAGTAGCCAATGCCACAAATATAAAATTAGTCTTAGACATCGTTCAAAATCAAGCCAAACAGGAGCCGCTAACCGTAGTCGTTTCTGCACTGAGCAATGTGACCGATTTATTGCAAACCGCAGCTTCAAAAGCGGCTGCTGCTGATGAGACGTACAAGATTTTAGTGATCGAAATTGAAAAAAAGCATCTAGACACCATCAAAGAATTTATTCCTGTAAGTGAGCAAAGCAGCTTGCTAAGTCATATAAAAAGAATCGTAAACCACCTTGAAACTTTATTAGACGGTTGTTTCCTTCTTGGCGAACTTTCCCCTAGAACAGCAGATACAATTTTAAGTTTTGGTGAATTATTGTCTTCTTATATTATTGCTGAGGCTTTAAAACAAAAATTAGCAAACGCCGGATATAAGGATAGTAGAGAGCTCATTAAAACGAACAGCAACTTTGGGAAAGCAGCTGTGAATTTTGACGTAACAAATATTTTAATTGCTGATTATTATAAGTCAGTTGCAAACCAAGTGACAATCATGCCTGGTTTTATTGCCTCGTCACAAGACGGAATCACAACTACATTAGGTCGTGGTGGATCTGACTATACTGCTGCCATTATAGCTGGAGCATTAGACGTAGCTGAATTAGAAATTTGGACAGATGTAAACGGAATGTTTACTGCCAATCCGCGTATTGTAAAACAAGCACAACCTATCGCTATGATTTCGTATCAAGAAGCAATGGAGTTGTCGCATTTTGGTGCCAAGGTTTTGTACCCACCAACAATTCAACCGGTGTTACGAAAAAACATTCCCATTTTGATTAAAAACACTTTTGAACCAAATGTCGAAGGAACTTTTATTTCGAATAACGCTGTTGCAAATGGGAATCCGGTAAAAGGAATTAGCCATATTGACAACATCTCTTTGATTACTTTAGAAGGACCAGGAATGATTGGAGTTTTAGGATCTTCAAAAAGATTATTCGAAACACTATCTCAAGCGAATGTGAATGTTATCTTTATAACTCAAGCCTCATCAGAGCACTCTATTTGTATCGGAATTTTGAATTCAGATGCTAATGTTGCCGAGGAAGCGATTAACAAAGCGTTCGAAATCGAAATTGCGCAAAACAAAGTAGCACCTTGCATCGTTGAAAAAGACCTTTGCATTATTGCTTTGGTGGGTGAAAACATGAAAAACCATCAAGGACTAAGCGGAAAAATGTTTAGTACTTTAGGGAAAAACAATGTCAACATTCGCGCCATTGCTCAAGGTGCTTCTGAAAGAAACATCTCGGCAGTGATTAATGAGCGAGATGTAAAAAAAGCACTGAATACTTTACACGAACGCTTTTTTGAAGAAAACACCAAACAACTGAACTTGTTTGTAATGGGTGTTGGTAACGTAGGTGAAAAATTTATTGACCAAATCAAGCAACAAAAGAAGTTCCTAAAAGAGAATTTAAAAATAAACCTGAGAGTCATTGCGCTAGCCAATTCTAGAAAAATGCTTTTTGACGAAGAAGGTATTGATTTAAAATCATGGCAAGCTAGCTTAGATCAAGGCCAAAAAGCCGATCAACAAGGCTTTATCCAGCAAGTAAAAGAGTTGAATTTACGCAACAGTATTTTTGTTGACATCACTGCCAATGCAAGCGTATCCGAAACGTATGCGCAGTATCTAAGAGAGAGCGTTGCCGTGGTTACTTGTAATAAAATTGCGTGTTCATCGGCATTTGATAATTATAAAAACTTGAAGACTTTGTCACGCAGATACAATGCACCATTTTTGTTCGAAACAAATGTTGGAGCAGGATTACCTATTATTGATACCGTTAAAAACTTAGTGGCATCTGGTGATAAAGTGAATAAAATTCAGGCTGTTCTTTCAGGTAGTTTGAACTTTATCTTCAATAATTTTGATGCCAACAATTCGTTTCACGACGTGGTGAAAGAAGCAGGCGTGCAAGGTTTTACAGAACCAGATCCAAAAATTGACTTGAGTGGAATCGATGTTGCTCGAAAAATTCTGATTTTAATTCGCGAAAGCGGGTATAAAATGGAAATCGAGGATATTGAAAACGAATCGTTCTTGCCTGCTGAATGTATGGCCACTACAAACAACGAAGACTTTTTTAAATCGCTTACACAATATGCAAGCCATTTTGAAGGAATTTTGGCGGAAGCCAATGCTAAAGACAGTCGCTTAAAATTTGTAGCACAATTTGAAGATGGCAAAGCGAATGTAGGGTTGCAATTCATCCCAAAACACCATCCTTTTTACAACTTAGAGGGAAAAGATAATATTGTATTGTTTTATACGGATCGTTATGTTGACCAACCTTTATTAATAAAAGGTGCCGGTGCGGGAGCTGCAGTTACTGCTTCTGGAATTTTTGCGGATGTGATTAGAATTGGGAATGTGTAAAAAAAGTAGTTTAAAGTTTTTTTAGTTTAAAGTTTCAAGTTGCTCGCAAACCTGAAGCTTTAAACTTTAAACCTCAAACAAAAAATATATGAACGAAATAAAAATATTCTGTCCTGCAACCATTGCCAACCTATCTTGTGGATTTGATGTCCTAGGATTATGTTTGGACAATGTAGGTGACGAAATGATTATTAGAAAATCAGATCAAACAGGAATTCGCATCACTAAATTAGTTGGTGCCGATTTACCATTAGAAACTGAAAAGAACGTCGCAGGTGTTGCTGCTTTGGCGATGCTAGAAGCACTGAACTCAGATGCGGGATTTGAGATCGAAATCTACAAAAACATTAAAGCCGGTAGCGGTATTGGTAGCAGCGCTGCTAGTTCGGCGGGAGCGGTTTTTGGAATCAATGAATTATTAGGAAGACCTTTCGAAATCAAAGATTTAGTGCCTTTTGCCATGCAAGGCGAAAAACTAGCCTGCGGAAACGCCCATGCTGATAATGTGGCCCCTGCCCTATTGGGTGGTTTCACTTTGGTACGCAGTTATGCACCGCTGGATATAATCAAAATCGAAAGTCCGTCAGAGTTGTATGCAACGGTGGTTCATCCTCAAATTGAGTTAAAAACATCAGACGCACGCTCGGTACTGAAGCAAACGGTTTCTTTAAAAAGCGCCATTATGCAGTGGGGAAATGTGGGCGGATTAATCGCTGGTTTATATACACAGGATTACGACTTAATTGGTCGCTCTTTGCATGACGAAATCGTAGAGCCTTTGCGCTCGGTATTGATTCCGGGATTTGATTTAATCAAGCAAACGGCTTTAGCAAACGGTGCTTTAGGATCTGGAATTTCTGGTTCTGGACCTTCTATTTTTGCTTTAAGCAAAGGAGAAGCTACAGCTCATAAAATTGCAAAAGCCATGAGCGCTATTTATGACGAAATGAAATTGCCATACGAAATTCATGTGTCAAAAGTGAATCCTGATGGTGTGAGAATATTGGCCCCCTAACCCCAAAAGGGGGAATAAAATAAAAATATAATGAGATTGCTTCGTGCCTCGCAATGACTATAAAAATGAAATACTACAGTTTAAACCATAACGCCCCAAACGTTTCTTTTCAAGAAGCCGTAATTCAAGGATTAGCCAGCGACAAAGGATTGTATTTTCCGGAATCGATTACGCCCTTGCCGCAAGATTTTTTTGATGGAATAGAAAGCTTATCCAACGAGGAAATTGCTTTTCAAGCCATTCGTCAATTTGTAGGTGATGAAATTCCTGAAAATATTTTAAAAGAAATAATTGCCGAAACCCTTTGCTTTGATTTCCCGGTGGTAGAAGTCGAAAGCGGAATCTATTCACTGGAATTGTTTCACGGACCAACAATGGCGTTTAAGGATGTAGGTGCTCGCTTTATGTCCCGCTGCTTGGGGTATTTTAACCGTGATAAAAAAGACAGCAAAAATACTGTTCTTGTAGCGACTTCTGGGGATACAGGTGGCGCCGTTGCAAGCGGTTTCCTTGGTGTCAATGGTGTCGAAGTCATTATTCTCTATCCTTCTGGCAAAGTGAGTGACATTCAGGAACGTCAATTGACTACGTTGGGACAAAACATCAAAGCGCTGGAAGTAGATGGTGTTTTTGATGATTGCCAAGACATGGTTAAAAAAGCATTTCTAGACGACAGCTTGAAACACCACAATTTGACATCGGCCAATTCTATTAATATAGCGCGTTGGTTGCCCCAAATGTTTTACTTTTTCTTTGCCTACAAAGCCTTAAAAAAGCAAAACAAACCTTTAGTTTTCTCTTGTCCGTCTGGGAATTTCGGAAACATTTGCGCAGGGATAATTGCCAAAAAAATGGGCTTGCCAGTAGAGCATTTTGTCGCTTCCACTAATATCAATGACACCGTGCCTCGCTTTTTAGAAAACGGAATCTACGATCCAAAGTCTTCAAAAGCCACAATCTCGAATGCCATGGATGTGGGGAACCCAAGTAATTTTATTCGTATTCAGGAAATGTACAACAATGACTTGGCGCAATTCAATCAGGATTTTTCGTCATTTACATTTACTGATGATGAAACCATTGCAGCTATGAAATCTATTTATGCCGCGAACGGGTATATTGCCGAGCCACATGGTGCTGTGGGCTATCTTGGACTGAAAAAAGAATTAGAAAACCATCCCAACGCCATTGGGGTTTTCCTAGAAACCGCTCACCCAATCAAGTTTTTAGACACGGTAGAACCAACATTAAACGTAAAATTACCCATCCCAACACAAATAGAAAGTGTGTTAGGAAAAGAAAAAATACGCACCAAAATTACAACCTATGAAGACTTTAAAGCCTTTTTAGGGTGATTTTAAAACGCTTTTAAATACAGTAACCGATTGGAAATACTTTTCAGTCGGTTTTTTTTTTAATGTTTTGGGCATGCCCCTACTTCCACTCCGTTGCAGTAGCGACGGGCTGTACGTTGCAATCTCCCGAAAAAAACGGGAGGATTTCCACTGCCATCCCTCATGCAACCTAAATAGTTAGTTCATTAATTCATAAGTTTACTTTCCTGTTTTAAAAAATACTGCCACACTATTCTATGTAAGAAATAATGCTATATTTGTAAGAGTTGATGAAAGTATGAATATGCAAACAATCTTTATTAACTACAAGCCACAAATTAAAAAAATGTTGTGCTTTATGATGGTATAAAGTAGTTAGCGGAAATAGCAAAAAACATTCGTCACATGAGAGCAATTGGAATTCTATTTGATTCAAAATTTTCCGAAAAATTAATGGCTGAAGCCCGTCTGATTACAAATAAATGGTCTTCAATTCATGCGGAAAGAATGAGTGAAACTGAATATTTCAAAGAGCATCCAACATTTGAAAGTGTTGGCACTCAAAGTGAATTAGAAACTTATTCTAAAATTGAAAAGTTTTTTGCTATACAAAATACATTAAATGACATTAATAAAGTATTTATTTTTTTAGCCATTGATAAAACCAAAATCGTTTCTATTTATCCAGAAATAGAATCTCAAGAAAATTATTTCATATACCATATCGAAAATTATATTATTAGAATTTATACAATTGTTGATTTGGTTGGCAAACTAGGAAATTTGCTCTATCAAACTGGAATCCAGGACGAAGACTGTAATTGTTATAAGTTTAAGGAAAAAATTAAAGTCCAAAATATTGAAATTGGAAAAATGCTTGAGGATATTTTACTTCATGTCGATTTAATAAAAAAACGGCGACATAAAAAAATTCATACTGGTGAAATAGAAATCGACGAACTTAAAGGGATTTCTTTTTGGAAAGATTTTTCAGAATTTTTACCTGAAAATTTTGACTTTGAAAATCCAGTTCTTAAAGAGGTGAATGAAACGCGTTTTCAAAATATGATTAATGAACTTCACGCTTTTTTGGATTCATTAGTTGAGAAAATAAATATCTTTTTAGAAAGCAGTATTGATAAAATATGAATAAGCTACTTCCGCTAACAGCCGTTTCTCGCAATTGCGAATTTTGAGGTAAGTTCACGTTTACGTTTCGCAAGAAATTTTATCTTTAACAGAAAATAAAAAGTTCCGAAGTTCGCAACTGACGAGAAGCGGCGGAACGTTAGCGGTCATTGTATCGAGCGACACCACACCAATAAACAGACAAATGATGCAAGAAACTGAAAAACATAACGAACGAATTGCTAAAATGACTTTTGCTTCTGTATTTCCTCATTATGTGACTAAAGTGGAAAGAAAAGGCAAGACATTAGAAGAATTATATCAAGTTATTGAATGGTTGACTGGATTTGATGAGAAGCAAATTCAAAAACTCATTAACGAAAAAGTAACTTTTGAAACTTTCTTTGAGAGAGCAGTACTAAATCCAAATGCGGAAAAAATAACAGGCTTAATATGTGGTTATATAATAGAAGAAATTCAAAATTCATTGACTAAAAAAGCCCGATATTTGGACAAAATAATTGATGAATTAGCAAAAGGTAAGAAAATAGAAAAAATATTAAGACAATAAGAAAAATCCAATGACAAATAACAAAGTTACACTTCACAGAGTTTTTACTGCACCAGTAGAAAAAGTATTTAAAGCATTCACAGATGCTGATGCTTTAGCTTCTTGGCTTCCACCTTATGGTTTTATTTGTAAAGTTCATAATATGGACACACAAATTGGTGGTAAATACAAAATGTCCTTTACTAATTTTGGTACAGGTAGTAGTCATTCTTTTGGTGGTGAATATTTAGAGATTGTTCCAAACCAATTATTAAAATATACGGATGTGTTTGACGACCCAAATCTTCCTGGACAAATGATAACAACGATAATTTTTCGCCAAGTATTATGTGGGACAGAAATCACTGCCACACAAGAGGGTATTCCTGACGCAATTCCAGCCGAGATGTGTTATTTAGGTTGGCAAGAAAGTTTAGAAAAATTAAAAAAATTGGTTGAACCAAATATTCCTGACGCATAAATCAAATCAATAATTTATCAAAACAATAAAACAAAAATTATGGCACTTATTAATCCTTACATAAACTTCAACGGAAATGCAGAAGAAGCATTCACCTTTTACAAATCAGTATTTGGCGGAGAGTTCGCAATGGTTATGCGTTTCAAAGAGATGGCAAGCCCTGAAAACCCAATTGCAGATAACGAAGCCAATAAAATAATGCACATTGCGTTGCCTATTGGTAAAAACGTTTTGATGGCAAATGATGTTCCCGAAAGTATGGGAAAGGTAAACGAAAACGAAAACAGAAGCAAAATTTCAATTAGTGCAGAAAGCAAAGAAGAAGCCGACAAATTATTTAACGGACTTTCAGCAGGTGGACAAATTGAAATGCCTATACAAGACAGTCCTTGGGGTTCGTATTTTGGAATGTTTAGAGACAAATATGGAATAGAATGGATGGTTGACTTTGACCCAAAATATAAAGGACAAATTTAGCAGAAGAAAAACAACGAACCGCTAACAGCGGTCATTGTAACAAACTGCATCTACAATAAAAAAAGTAATGAACGAAATAGAAATATACATTCAACAATTTCCCGACAATGTACAGGAAATTTTGCGGAATATTAGAAAGCTGATAAAGGACAATGCACCCGATTCAGAAGAATTGTTTGCTTACGGAATGCCTTCTTACAAAACAAACAAAAAACCTTTGGTTTATTTTGCCGCATTTAAAAATCATATTGGATTTTATGCAACACCATCAGGGCACAACGAATTTCAAAATGAACTTTCAAAGTATAAGCAAGGAAAAGGTTCAGTTCAGTTTCCTCTTGACCAACCAATACCATATAAACTAATTGAAAGAATTGTAAAATTCAGACTAATCGAAAACAAGGAAAAGACAAAGAAACAGTCTAAGAAAACAATGAACTAAGAGCATCAGATTGCGAAAAAGAAAAGCAACATAACTTACTATTACAAAAATAGCAAAACAAAAAACTAATCTAAACAGCGAAGTAACAGACTCATTGGATAAACAAAAACATCCGTTTAGAAAGGCAATTGAACAGTTAAGAAATTGCATTTTATCAGCAAACCCAG
>CAXBGV010000030.1:0-14596 GCA_963975235.1 uncultured Flavobacterium sp.
TAAATACACAAAACATTTTGTTTATTGCTGGTGGTGCTTTTGACGGAATCGAACGAATTATTTCAAAACGTTTGAACCGTCAAGCTGTGGGGTATTCGACTTCAAAAAACACTGATAATATTGATAAGGAAAATTTATTGCAATACATTATCCCGAAAGATATCAAAGATTTTGGATTGATTCCAGAGATCATTGGTCGTTTGCCGGTATTGACGCACATGGATCCTTTAGATAGAGCGACTTTACGTTCTATTTTAACCGAGCCTAAAAATGCGTTAATCAAGCAATACCAAAAGTTATTCTTAATGGATGAGGTGGAATTTTCTATCACTGACGAAGCACTTGATTTTGTTGTTGATAAAGCATTAGAGTATAAGTTAGGAGCTCGTGGATTGCGTTCGTTATGTGAGGCGATCTTAACAGACGCGATGTACGAATTACCAAGTTCAGATGACAAGACTTTAGTGATTGATGCTGAATATGCGCAAGAGACATTAAATAAAAATCTTTTGAAAAGATTGGAAATAGCATCTTAACAATTGCATTTTTCTCAAAAATAACAACCTGTTCATTGATTTGAACAGGTTTTTTTATGCGTAAATTACAGTATTTGTTATTGTTTAATAAAAGTAAGAGCTTCCTTTTTTTATCCCCTCTAGATTACCGATTTTTGTTCATCGAACCAATTCATTAGATCATGGCAATAGAAGAGAAGGAAATTATTTTATTAAAAGTTTCTGGTCAGGATAAGCCCGGTGTTACAGCGGGACTTACTGCTGTACTAGCAACTTATAATGCTATTATCCTAGATATAGGTCAGGCAGATATTCATGAAACACTTTCTTTAGGAATTTTGTTTCAAATAGAAGCAGGGTCAAATGCGGCTCCTGTTCTTAAGGATTTATTGTTTAAAGGATATGAATTAGGAATAAAAGTAAAGTTTGTTCCTGTCTCTATCGCTGACTATGAAAGTTGGGTAACAACGCAATCCAAGCAACGATATATTATTAATATTCTAGGCGAAAAATTAGCTGCAAAGCAATTAGCCGCCGTGACGAAAATAATGTCCGACCAGCATTTAAATATCGATTCGATCAAAAGGTTAACTAGTCGCGCTTCCATTATCATCGATGAAGATAACCCTCGCTCTTGTGTGCAATTATCGGTTTCAGGAATTATCGAAGATAAAGCGAGTATGACGGCTAGCTTTATGGAAATTTCACGATCGTTAGATGTCGATATCTCGTTTCAGGAGGATAATATTTATCGTCGAAACCGTCGTTTGGTGTGTTTTGATATGGATTCGACCTTAATTCAAACGGAGGTTATTGATGAACTAGCTGACTTGGCAGGAGTAGGGGAGCAAGTACGTGCGATTACCGAAGCTGCGATGAACGGTGAACTTGATTTTAATGAAAGTTTTAAGCAGCGTATGGCGTTATTAGAAGGTTTAAGTGAAGAGGTGCTGCACAATGTAGCACTAAATTTACCAATTACTAAAGGAGCACATCGCTTAATGCGTGCGCTGAAATATTACGGCTATAAAACAGCAATTCTCTCTGGAGGATTTACTTATTTTGGTAAGTATTTGCAAAAAGAATTAGGGATCGACTACGTTCATGCTAATGAATTAGAAATCGTAGACGGAAAATTAACCGGAAAATATATTGGTGAGATCGTTAATGGAGAAAAGAAAGCTGAATATCTTAGAGCCATTGCTGAGAAGGAAGGCATTCACATTAACCAAACCATTGCAGTAGGGGATGGAGCTAACGATTTACCCATGCTTAATTTGGCTGGTTTAGGGATTGCTTTTCATGCAAAACCTACAGTTAAGGAAAGTGCCGAAACTTCTATTTCAAGTCTAGGACTGGATGGGGTTTTGTACCTTTTAGGATACCATGATAGGCATATTGATATGATGTAGGAAGCACTTAAGTTTTAAAAACAATATTAGTTGCGCTTGTATTAGTACCGTTTTTTATGCTAAAATTCTAACCTGCATTCGCTTTAATTGCTCTAAATAATCACGTTGGTTGGATAATCTTGGAATTTTATGCTGACCGCCTAATTTATCTCGCTCTTTCAGCCAGTCGTAAAATAAATTCTCACGAGCCATATTAATCACAAGCGGATTTAAAGTCATGTTGTTTTTACGTTTGGCCTCGTAATCAGAATTCAAGGATTGTAGTGTATCATCGAGTATGTCTCTAAAAGCAGCTAGATCTTCTGGTTTTTTCTTAAATTCAATCATCCATTCGTGGGCTCCTTTTTCTTTTTCAATCATAAATACAGGAGCTACAGTATATTCTATTACTTCGGCTTTGGTTAAGCAACACGCTTTAGCAATGGCTTGATCTGTATTCTCGACCATTAATTCTTCGCCAAAAACATTAATATGATGCTTGGTTCTACCAGTAACTCTTATTCTAAAAGGATGTAAGGAGGTAAAGCGTACAGTGTCACCAATAAGGTAGCGCCATAGCCCTGAGTTGGTAGTAATAACAATAGCGTAATTTTTGTTCATTTCGACATCAGCTAAGCGTATCGCTTTTTGATTGGGAGTCCCAAAAGTATCCATCGGAATAAATTCATAGAAAATTCCGTAATCCAACATTAACAATAAATCACTCGAATTGTTTAAATCCTGAATTGCAAAAAAACCTTCGGAGGCATTGTATATTTCGTAGTATTTAAAATCTTTTTTAGGTAAAATCGCATTGTACTGCGTGCGGTAAGGATCAAAATTGACACCACCATGAAAATAAACCTCTAGATTAGGCCAAATATCCAGTAAACTCTCTTTTCCAGATTCAACAAGCATTTTATTTAATAATACTAACATCCAAGAAGGAACACCGGCTAAACTAGTAACATTTTCTCTTTTAGTTTCAGTAATGATGGCATCCATTTTGGTCTCCCAATTACTCATTAATGATGTTTTATTGCTTGGAGTGCTACTAAACTCAGCCCAGATAGGCATGTTTTCGATTAAAATAGCTGATAAATCACCAAAATAAGTGTTGTTGTCCTCGTAAATCTGAGCACTTCCTCCAAGTCGCAAACTTTTACCCGTAAACAGCTCCGAGTTTTCGTTGTTGTTCAAGTAAAGACACAATAAATCCTTGCTACCTTTGTAATGGCAGCCTTCTAATGCTTCGTTACTTACGGGAATAAATTTACTTTTTGCATTCGTTGTTCCACTCGATTTTGCAAACCATTTAATAGGTGTGTCCCAAAAAACATTTTGCTCGCCTTGTCGAGTGCGTTCTATTAAGGGATGTAATTCTTCGTAGGTCGAAATCGGAATTCGTTCTGTAAATTTGGCATAGGAATTAATAGATCCAAAATCGTACTCCTTCCCTAAAACCGTATTTTTAGCTGATTGCAACAAACTCAAAAGCAATTCCTCTTGAACCTCATTAGGGTATTTCAAGAAAAGTTCGATCTGGTGGATCCGTTGTTTGAGTACCCAGGATGCAAACGAATTGATTATTGTTAGCGGCATTTTTAAGTAATAGGGTTATGAAATTTACCTTAGGAATGATAACTTTACCAAAAATAGCAAAATTTGTTAAACATCATACTTTAAAATTTAAACTTAATGCAATACGAAGGCGTACTGACTAAAATGCAAACCGAATTTGGTGACCTCATTCAATATTATTTGGTTTTTGAAGATAGTTTTTTACATGTGAATCAATTACTAGATAAAACTATTGCCATAGAGTTTATGGGTTTTCAATGTTTAAATTGTGGTAAAAAGAAAAAGATTTTCCGTCAAGGGTTTTGCTACGATTGTTTTTATTCTAGTGCTCAAGTAGGAGATTGGATTATGAAACCCGAGTTAAGTACTGCTCATTTAGGCATCGAAGATCGCGACTTAGTGTACGAACAAAAAGTACAATTGCAGCCCCATATCGTCTATTTAGCCTTATCGAGTGAGGTGAAAGTTGGAGTGACTCGTGGTACCCAAGTCCCAACAAGATGGATTGATCAAGGTGCTAACGAAGCAATTGCTATTGTCGAAGTGCCTAACCGTTACTTGGCAGGAATCACAGAGGTCGCTTTAAAAAATCATTATGCTGATAAAACCAATTGGCGTAAAATGCTAACAAACGATATCGAAGCTGCTGATTTGATTGCAGAGCGATCCAAACTTCAAAATTTAATACCTGCAGAGGTTCAAGAGTACTTTTATAATGATAAAAACGATTTGTATGAGATGCATTATCCGGTTTTGCAATACCCTACAAAAGTTAAAAGTTTGAGTCTAGATAAAACATCGCATTTTCAAGGTAAGCTTACTGGGATCAAAGGACAGTATTTGTTGTTCGAGGATGGTACCGTTTTTAATGTACGCGGATCAGAAGGATACGTAGTCAAAATATCGGTTTAGCATCCTTATTTTGGCGTGACCGTTTTTTAAAAATAAGAAAAATATTTTTAAAAAAACGGTCGGACTATTCGCTTTATCTTTTATAAAGGCCCTTTTGGTAACGGGCCTTTATAAAAGGATGCCGCTACTATTCCTCACGCGAGCAATAGTTCAAAATCAATTTAGATAAGACTGTTAAGTACGTCACAAAAAACAAAATTTATCTATACTACATAAAATAATTCATGGCAGCAAAAAAAAATAGGAGTCACATTTGTGACTCCTATTTTTGTATCTATTCAAACCATTTATTTATTTACGCTTGTGGTATCTGTATCTACCACTTTTTTCTTTTTATTAAAAAAGCCGTTAATGATTGTTGTTGCTTTTGCTTTCACCTCTTCTTTTGCTTTTTCTTGTACTTCAGCCTTAGTAGTAGGTAACACAGTTTTAGTTGTGTCTCCAGGCTTTTTATTTTTATTGATCAAATCAGTCAAGGCTGATGTTCCTTTTTTAACCAGTCGTTCTTTTTGTTGTTGTATTAACTGATTAGTTAAGTTCGTCACAGCTGTTTTAAGATCAGTTGTGATTTTTGGGGAGGAGAAGCTACCGCCCATAATTGCATTAATAGGTATGCTCTCTAGTTTAGCAGCGTCTGCAGGTGTTAATTTTGCAATTAAGGCATTTGCTTCCGTACCTAAATATTTAGCGGGAACATCAAATTTCAAACTATAATTCATCGTTTGGTCAAAACCGTGTGTGCCACCAACAGTGGCCTTGATGTCTTTGTATTTAATATCGAATGGTCTAATGTTTACTTTACCATCCTTAAAAGTAATAGCTGCTTTAATATCGTTTAAGTTAATTTTACTAAAATCAATAAATTTGATATTAGAAGACAAAGCAGATAATAAAGTAGAATTACTAGAGTTCACAGTTGTAGATAATAGCTGTCCTAGTAAATCACCGGTTAAGGTCGATAGGTCAGGACTCATATCCTTGGTTAGGTTACCATTTAATTTAATTGTCGAGTTTATTTTACCATTTATTATTCCAGCAATAGGTGCAATTTTTTTAAGCATATCTAACTGGGTAAATGACTGTGCAATATCTACTTGATTCAATCCTAGATTCATATCAAATACAGGTGTTTTTCCTTTTGTAGACACTGATCCGTTTAAACCTATCGAGCCACCAAATATAGAGGTCTTTACATTTTGCATTGTCACTTTTTCGTCTTTAACGATCAACTTCCCGCCTACGTCTTTAAGAGTCAAATTGTCATAGAGTACCGTATTAGCTTTAGCTGTTAATGTACAATCGAGAAAAGCAGGTATTTTCATCGCCTCAGCTGGTTTTTTTGTCTCTGATTCGGATGTGGTAGTTTCAGGAGTCATGAAATCACTAACTGCTAGCTGATTCGAACTTAAATTAAAATTCCCTTTCAGGTTTTGGTTTCTAAATATAAACCCGTAGAAATTTTCTAAAATCCCAGTAATTGCAAGATCGCTTTTTCCTGTGGTCGCATTAAATTGCTTTAAGTTAACTTGACTTGGATTAAACTGTACCAAAGCAGTGCTAATATTCATTGTTTTACCATTTTCATCAGCATATTTAAAGCCAGACAAACTCATTGTACCTGCATTATTAATGTTTTGATACTGACTTTTTTCAACAGATGCCATGTCAAATTTTGTCGTTACATCTGCTTTTAAGATTCCGCTTAATGGCTTATCTAGTTTAATAGGATACGCTTTAGATAAATTTGCTAAGTTTATTGTTCCTTTTAAGGCCGCATCGACAATCGCATTTTGAGTTACATTTGTGATTTTTGCTTTAGCGTTAAATACATCTTGATCAATTCTAAAAGACAGTTTGTCCAAGTTCACGTATGTGTCATTTAAGATTCCGGTCTCGTTTATGATATTAGTGTCAATAACAATGTTTTGAACTGATTTTGGTAAATTAGGGTATTGGAAAGAGGCATTATTCGAAGCGATTTCGATATTAAATTTAGGAACAGTTGTTTCAGAGTAAACTCCTTTGGCAAAACCTACTACAGAGAAATCTCCTGTTGTTTTTACATTATCTAAGCTTGAGGCATATGCAGCAGGAATAATACCCAAAAAGTTCTTAAAAGAGGACGTTGGAGTTTTAAATTTTAAATCATATTCTTGTCCACCATCAACTAGTTGTATAAATCCGTCAAAAGCAAGAGGCAATTGATTTATTAAGGCTTTGTTTTCTTTAAAGCTGTATTTACTGTTTTCTAGATCTATACCTAGAACAGCATCTAAGGTTAGAGGAACTTTATTCATGTAATTCACCTTATCCATGTCTAAGCTAATTTTAGCAGTAGATTTTGTGTTTAAATCTAATTTCGATGCAGCAAAATCACCAGTTCCTTCATGATTCAAGCTGTCAATAACCATTTTGATTTTCGAGCCTTCATCAAAATAACGAAATTGAAAGTTTTCTATTTTATAATTCTGAATGTTTAGAGCGAGTGGTTTGCTTTTGGTATCGTCTGCTGTTGGCTTATCTTCCTTTAAAGCGATATCATAATTTCCTATACCATCTTTATTGAAAATGATATTTATCAAACCATTTTTAGAACTGATTCCATCAATATTAATGGCTTCATTTTCTCCTTTAAACAGTTCTTTAATAGACATTTTTAAATCTAATTCACCCAGAGAGACTAATGTGTCTCCTTCAAACGGTGCTTTATTGATAATTGCTAAGTTTTGTATGCTAACGTTAGCATTCGGGAAATTTTTAAACAAACTTAAGTCTGCCTCAGCGAAGCTTACTTTAGCGTCTACTTGCTCGTTTATTGCTCGCGAAATCTTTGCTTTTATTTGGTCTTGAAAAAAGTACGGAACGGCAAATGCTGAGATTAGTAAAAGAAGAAAAACAAGTCCAACTATTTTTAAAATTTTCTTTATCATAAGGTTTCAGGGATTAGCTTTTGTAGTTAAAGTAAAAAATACGTTTTACTTTCGCTACAAAAGTACCAATTTAGTATGTAGTTTATTTATAAAATTTTCATAATATGTTACGTCCTACGTACTGTCGACCCACTAAGAGTAAAATATGGCACAAAAAAACCGTCTCCTTTGAGGGGAAACGGTTATACGGGTTTAAGTTCGTGTTATTTTTGTAAGCGGTTTTATCTAATGTTAATTTCAAAAGGCAGTAGCGCTTGTACTCCTTTTTGCGTCTGCATTCGTTTTACTTTTTGCAATAAAAGATAGTTTTCTTGACCTATTTCCTCCTTAATAAAGTTTTCTTTGGACTGAGCAAAAGGAAAATTAGCAAGTAAATCGTTAAAGTCCTTGTTGTATTCTGGATAGTTTTGTGTTGTGTATTTCTTGGTTTTTCCTAATACAGCAGCTTCTTTTATAGCAGCATCTAGACCACCAATTTTGTCTACAAGACCAATTTTAATAGCTTCAGATCCTGCCCAAACTCTACCTTGTCCTATTGCATCTACTTGAGCAAAGGTCATTTTTCGACCTTGAGCAACCCGTGTGACAAAGGTTTTATAAATTGCTTCCACACCTTCAAGTGTAACGGCTTTTAACTTATCGTTTAAAGGGACAAACGGACTGTATGGTGCTGAGTTTTCATGTGTATTTACTTGCTCAACGCTAATACCTATTTTGGTCGTCAACTGACTGAAATTAGGTAAAATCCCAAATACACCTATTGATCCCGTGATAGTGTTGTTTTCGGCAAAAATTGTATTGGCATTACAGGCAATGTAATACCCACCCGAAGCGGCATAATTACCCATAGAAACGACAACTGGTTTTAACTTTTTAGTAAGTTCGATTTCTCTCCAAATCAAATCGGACGTCAATGCGCTTCCACCGGGGCTATCCACTCGAAGTACAATTGCTTTGACATCTTTGTTTTTTCTAGCATCTTGCAAAGCACGTCTCATAGATCCTTCGCCAATGGTATTAACATCGCCTTCTCCTCCTTGAATTTCACCTTGAGCATATACAATTGCTATTTGGTCTTGAGCGTCACTTATTTTTGAGGTTGTTTTGATATTCTTGGTATAATCTGTAATAGAAACTGAATTGTAGTCTTCGTCTTTTTCAACACTCAATGCTTTTCTAATGTCATCATGATACACATCTTCATAGGCAATAATATCTACTAGTTTTTGTGCTTTGGCCATTTCAGGTGTGCGAGCTAGTAAGTCATTGGCAATCTTATTTAAATTCTCAACCGAAATATTTCGGCTTTTTGCAATATCTACAAGTACATAGTTCCATACTGAGTTTAGTAAAGCAGTTACCTGCTCTCTATTGGCATCACTCATTTTATTTTCAAGAAAAGGCTCAACTGCACTTTTGTATTTTCCGTGTCTAATAACTTCCATCTTGACACCAGTTTTTTCCTGTAGGTCTTTGTAAAACATGATTTCTGATGATAATCCTTTAAAATCCATTTCGCCTACTGGGTTAATGTATATTTTATCGGCAACGGAATTTAAGTAATATTCTTTTTGAGAATAAGCATTGGAGTAGGATAAGATAAATTTCCCTGATTTTTTAAAATTGAGTAACGCATCTCGTAAGGCCTTGCTTTGAGCCATTCCAAGTTGGGAACTACCATTCAAAATAGATATTCCTTCGATATTATTGTCTGTTTTTGCCTCTTCAATTGCGCTTAGTATGTCCATAAGTCCAACGGTTTTTCCATCTGAAAAGATAGTAACCCAAGGATCGTTATATTTTCCAGCATAATCAAACTGAATGTCTTCTAAGTTTAATTCTATAACCGAATTGTTTTTAACCATTACTTTTTCAGAATCACCTCCAAAAACAGCCCCGATAAATAATATTCCAAAAAAGAAGAGCATAAAAAACACAAACAGGCCGATAATAGTTGCTAGTACATTCCCTAAAAACTTCATAATTTTACTTTTTTTATAAGTAGTAAAAAACAATTTATTGTTACAAGAACTAACGGTTTTTTAAACTCCAATCTCATATACTTTGTGCAAATATATTGCTTATTATAAAATTGTTTTAGTTAATTTGTACCTAATATGAAATCACAACATCAGGTCGTTTTATCGCTAGGAAGCAATCAAGGAAATAAACTTGAAACTATCGAAGTGTGTATAGCATTAATACATAAAGAAGTAGGTACGGTTATTCAAGTGTCAAAAATTTACGAAACACCTTCGTGGGGTTTCGAAAGTGATGCTTTTTACAATTGCGCCTTGGTTTTGCATACGTTTCATACTGCTCAAAAGGTATTGAATTTAGTGTTAAAAATAGAGAAAAAACTAGGGCGAACTAGAAATAACACTATTGGATACCAATCCCGAATTATTGATGTTGATGTTATTGCTTTTGATGAGGAAGTTATCACTACAGATAAGCTGCATGTGCCGCACCCTTTGATGCAAAATAGGAAATTTGTTTTGTTACCTTTTCTTGATTTAGGGTTAAATTGGGAACATCCGATTTTGCATAAATCAGTAGCCGAAATGCTGGAGTCTACTCCGGATCAAAGTATTTGTGCAGTAGTGAATACTGTGCCTAATCCGTTAAGCGACATCTCGTTTGAACAATTTAATTATGTGGCTTTTGAGGGGAATATTGGGGCTGGTAAAACAACTTTAGTAACAAAAATTGCTGAGGATTTTAATGCCAAAACAGTCTTAGAACGCTTTGCGGATAATCCTTTTTTGCCTAAATTTTATAAAGATCAAAACCGTTATGCTTTTCCGTTAGAAATGTCTTTTCTGGCTGATCGCTACCAGCAACTCTCTGACGATCTTGCACAATTTGATTTGTTTAAGGATTTTTTAATAGCTGATTATCATATTTTTAAATCATTGATATTCGCTAAAATCACTCTAGCAGAGGACGAATACCGCTTGTATCGTAATTTATTTGATATTATTTACAAAGAGATGCCCAAGCCTGATTTGTATGTTTACTTGTATCAAAATTCAGAGCGACTACTGCAAAACATAAAAAAGAGAGGTCGTACTTACGAGCAAGAAATCTCTGCGAGTTATTTAGATAAAATCAATAGCGGTTATTTGGATTATATCAAATCACAGTCAGACCTAAACGTTTTGATTATCGACGTATCAGACAAAGATTTTGTAAAAAATCAGGAAGATTACTTGTTTATCTTAGAGGAGATCAAAAAGAAAATGAAGTAAATCAAACTTCTTTACATTGCCAATATAGTTTAAAACTAGCTTTTGCTGTAGGATAACATATATGTTGGGACTGTTTTTTATTAGAGTACGTGTTGTTTAAGCGCAAGTAATGTCTAAAATCGTATTACTTAGGCCAATTCATTTTAGAAAACAAATCCCAAACTACAATTCCAGCACTTACTGATATATTTAAGGAATGTTTCGTGCCAAGCTGTGGTATTTCAATACAGCCATCGCATAAGGCTACTGCATCTTGTGCTACGCCATGTACCTCGTTACCAAAGACAAGCGCATATTTCTTGTTTTTAGTAACTTTGAAATCTTGTAGAAAAACAGCGCTTTCAACTTGCTCAATGGCTAGGGTTGTAACGCCTTGATTTTTTAAATTTGTAATTACATCAAGTACATTTGGGTTGTGCTCCCAACTTACAGTTTCTGTTGCGCCCAAAGCTGTTTTATTAATTTCTTTGTTGGGTGGCGTAGCAGTGATTCCGCACAAGTATATTTTTTCAATTAAAAACGCATCTGCTGTTCTGAATACAGAGCCGATATTGTGTAAGCTTCGAACATCATCAAGAATAAGAATGATTGGTGTTTTTTCGGCTGTTTTAAAATCTTCAATTGTCTTACGTTCTAATTCGTTATTTTCTAGTTTTCTCATGCTAAAAGAGGCATTGTTTTTTTTATATAAAAAAAGCCCTCGCCATGGCGAGAGCTTTATTATGAATTGTGTTTAAATCTAGCTTTTTGCAGCGTTATCATCTAAAACTACTCCTTTTATAGTAAGTATTTTAGTCGCTTGACCTTCAGCATTTGACATTACCGTAACTGTTTTTGTAAATGCACCTACTCTGTCAGTTGCATATTGTACGCCAATTACTCCTTTTGCACCTGGTGCAATTGGCTCTTTTGGTGAAGTTGGTACAGTACAACCACATGATCCTTGCGTATTGGTGATAATTAATGGTTTTGTTCCATTGTTTGTAAAAACAAATTCACGTTTTCCATTAGAGTTATGAGCGATTGTTCCGTAATCAATTGTTTCAGTAACGAAAACCATTCCAGCTCCATTTACTTTTGCAGTTTTTGCAGCAGTAGCTTTTACTTTTTTGGCAGTATCTTGAGCGTTAGATGAATTGATTCCGAAAACAGTAACTAGGGCAAGTAAAATTATTTTTTTCATTTTATTGTAACTTTATAATTAGTAATACAAAATTAAAGAAAAAATCATGCCAATGGCATAAATTTTACTTAAAAATGCTTTTAATTTTTGATTTTTTAATTATTAGCCTTAAAATATTTAAATTCGCTGATCAATTTTCTCATTAATTTAATACAAAATAAGTTGGCATCTAAAGATAAAGCGGTTAAGGAAACACCATTAATGAAGCAGTATAACGAGATCAAAAGGAAGTACCCAGATGCTTGTTTATTGTTTCGTGTAGGTGATTTCTATGAAACATTTGGAGAGGATGCTGTTCGAGCTTCAAAAATACTAGGAATAACATTAACAAAACGAGGTGCGGGTTCCGAAACAGAAACTGCTTTGGCAGGTTTTCCACATCATTCTATAAATACATATTTGCCTAAATTAGTCAAAGCGGGACTTCGAGTTGCCATTTGCGATCAGTTGGAAGATCCTAAAATGACTAAAACTATTGTCAAGAGAGGTGTTACAGAGCTTGTGACTCCGGGGGTTTCTATGAATGATGAAGTACTGCAATCTAAAACAAATAATTTTTTAGCCTCTGTTTATTTCTCCAACAAGAATATTGGTATTTCTTTTCTGGATGTATCTACAGGCGAATTCTTAACTGCTGAAGGATCGGCGGAGTATATCGATAAATTATTGCAAAATTTTAATCCATCTGAGGTTTTAATTCAGAAAAACAATAAAAATACGTTCCGTGAGACCTTCGGTGAAGACTTCCATTGTTTTTATCTCGAAGATTGGATTTACAAAGAGGATTACGCTTTTGAAACACTTACTAAACACTTTCAAACGGTTTCACTAAAAGGTTTTGGAATTGAAGAGTTAAGAGAAGGAATCATTGCTTCTGGGGCAATATTATATTATTTGTCCGAAACGCAGCATAACAAAGTGCAGCATATAACGGCAATTCAGCGCATTGCAGAAGATGCATATGTGTGGATGGATCGATTTACGATTCGTAATCTCGAATTGTATCATAGTTATAATCCTAATGCGGTCACTTTACTGGATGTTATCGATAAAACGCTTTCGCCAATGGGTGGTCGTTTGCTAAAACGCTGGTTAGCACTCCCTTTAAAAGAAGCTACTAAAATTAAGAACCGCCATCAGGTGGTGACTTATTTGATAGAAAATCAGGAAGTTTTGTATAAGATGCAAAATCAAATTAAACAAATATCCGATCTAGAGCGTCTTATTTCAAAAATTGCAGCAGGAAAAGTATCGCCTCGCGAAGTAGTTTACTTAAAGGAATCTCTTGATGCGATAATACCTATCAAAACCTTAGCATTAGATAGTAAGCAAGAGGCGGTTAAAATAATTGGGGACAGCTTACACAGTTGTGAATTGTTGCGTGAAAAAATTGCTACAACCTTAAATCAAGATGCTCCTGTAGCTGTCGCAAAAGGGAATGCGATCGCTTCAGGCGTGAACGAGGAGCTTGACGAGTTACGAGCTATTTCTACCAAGGGGAAAGAGTTTTTAGAAGGTATTGAGGCTAGAGAGTCCGAGCGAACTGGGATTACTTCCTTGAAGATTTCTTTTAATAATGTTTTTGGTTACTACATAGAAGTTCGAAATACGCACAAAGATAAAGTTCCCGCAGAGTGGATAAGAAAGCAAACATTAGTAAATGCTGAGCGCTACATAACAGAGGAGTTAAAGGAATATGAAGCTAAGATTTTAGGAGCCGAAGAAAAAATTCATAAAATCGAATCTGAATTGTTTGAACAATTAGTGATTTGGATCGCTACCTACATCAAGCCCGTTCAGCTCAACGCCAATTTAGTAGCGCAATTAGATTGCTTGTGTTCCTTTGCCCAATTAGCACAGGAAAATAAATACGTTTGTCCAGACCTAGATGAGTCCTTAGATTTAGAAATTAAAAATGGGAGACATCCTGTTATCGAAAAACAACTTCCTGTAGGAGTGCCTTATATTGCAAACGATGTTTTTCTAGATAGAGAAACACAGCAGCTTATCATGATTACAGGTCCTAACATGTCTGGTAAATCGGCTATATTACGTCAAACAGCATTGATTGTATTGCTTGCGCAAATGGGAAGTTTTGTTCCTGCCGAAAGCGTACGTATGGGAATTGTAGACAAAATTTTTACTAGAGTAGGAGCCAGTGATAATATTTCGATGGGAGAGTCTACATTTATGGTCGAAATGAACGAAACAGCATCGATATTGAATAATATATCTGATCGCAGCCTTGTGTTGCTAGACGAAATAGGCCGAGGAACGAGTACGTATGATGGTATCTCTATTGCTTGGGCTATTGCCGAGTTTTTGCATGAACATCCTGCTAAGCCTAAAACCTTATTTGCTACGCACTACCATGAACTGAACGAAATGACTGAGTTGCTTCCCCGAATCCAGAATTACAATGTCGCTGTAAAGGAACTAAAGGATACTGTGCTCTTTGTTCGAAAATTGGTAAAAGGAGGAAGTGCTCATAGTTTTGGAATTCATGTGGCAAAAATGGCAGGAATGCCTCAAATTGTGATCTTGAAAGCACAAAAGCTATTGAAGAAACTAGAGAAGGACCATTCTAGTGCCGCTTTAAACGGAATCAAATCTGAAAAGGACGAGATGCAAATGAGTTTCTTTAATTTAGATGATCCGCTGTTGGAGGAAATTAAAGAAGAGATTTTAAATTTAGATATTAACACTATCACACCAATGGAAGCGTTGATGAAACTGAATGAAATTAAAAGAATGCTTACTCGAAAATAATTTTTTTTCATTTTTAAAGTTTAGGTTATCAAAACGTTAGCTTTTTTATTGATTTTTTTTCTAA
>CAXBGV010000031.1:0-14528 GCA_963975235.1 uncultured Flavobacterium sp.
ATTGCTAATGCAATTATAGAATACAGAAAGAAATATTTTGGGGCAAATGCTTTTGTTAGTACCATGGAAACCAATGTAGCTGTATCTAATGTTAGTGCAGGTGTTGCTGTAAACACTATTTCGCAATCCGTTTATAAAGTACAGCTTTTAGCTAGTTCAAAAAGTATTTCTTTAGTACCTGCAAACTTTAATGGTTTATCTAATGTAAAAAGTACCTTTGATGGCGAAATATATAAGTATACATACGGAGAAGCATTGAGTCTAGAGGATGCAAAGGTGTTGCAATTGCAAGCTCAAAATGCAGGTTACAATGATGCTTTTATTATTGTACCAAACTAACTTTCAGTATTCGTCACAGAAAATTTACTTTAAAGTTGCATTAGATGCAGGTCATGGCGGACACGATTTTGGTGCATCCTATCGCGGACATGTGGAAAAAAATATTGCTTTAGCTGTTGTTCTAAAGGTAGGTAGGATCTTAGAAGCAAACTCAAAGATTGATGTTATTTACACTAGGAAAACGGATGTTTTTATTGATCTTGTAGAAAGAGCTAATATTGCTAATAGAGCAAATGCTACCATTTTTGTGTCGATTCACTGCAACGCAAATAAAAACACTGTGGCCAGCGGAACAGAAACTTATGTAATGGGTATGACAAAAATTGCTTCTAATTTAGAAGCGGCAAAAAAGGAAAACTCAGTAATTACTTTAGAGAAAGATTATAAAACAAAGTACGAAGGATTCGATCCAAATTCACCAGAAACAATGATTGGGTTCACCTTAATGCAAGAGGAGTACCTTGATAATAGTATTTCATTAGCTAGTAAAGTCGAGGATCAATTTGAGTTACTTGGAAAAAAAATACGAGGAGGCGGAGTAAAACAAGCACCTTACATGGTCTTACACAAAGCGTACATGCCACGTGTTTTAATCGAGATGGGGTTTATATCTAATTATACAGAAGGTAATTTATTAGATTCAGAGGAAGGACAAAACGAAATAGCAAAGGCAATTTCAAATGCTATAATAGGATATAAAAATGAGTATTACGGAAACGATGGAATGCCTTCTGCTACAAAAAATCCTTACCGAGAACTTAAAGATTCAGCTGTTCCTGTCAAGCCAAAAGCCATAAACACCGTAATTGATAAAAAAGAAAGTACAAAAAGCGACGGTAATTCTATTCTTTTTAAGGTGCAAATTGCTGCTAGTGGAAAAAAATTGGCATTGCAACCTCAAAACTTCAAAGGCTTGCGAAATACTTCTTTAGATTTTAGTAGCGGTGTCTATAAATATTATTATGGTGAAACTTCTGATTATGAACAAGCTAAGATACTGTTGAAGGAAGCACGTCAAAAAGGGTATGATTCTGCTTACGTGATCGCAATTAAGGACGGAAAAAAAATCAGTGTTCAAGACGCAATTAAATAAATGAAGTTCTAGATTTTTATTATTAAATTTGCAATAAACAATCATATATTTTGAAAATAACACGAGAAATAAAAACGGCAATTCTTGTAATTGCATCCATATTATTATTTATTTGGGGATACAGTTTTTTAAAAGGAAGGGATCTTTTTAGTTCGTATCAAACTTTTTATGCCGAGTATGAGTCTGTAGAAGGACTTGGCAAATCGGCACCTGTAACCTTAAATGGTTTAGTAATTGGTAAAGTTACTGTAATCTCTATCAACCAAAGTACAGGTAGATTAATGGTAGAAATGCAAGTAAAAACAGATTTCCCGATATCAAAGTCAAGTATTGCGACGCTTTACGAGCCAGGATTTATTGGGGGAAAACAAATAGCAATTGAACCTAATTTTAAAGACTCAGTTCTAGCAGAAGATGGACAATTACTGCGAAGTAGTGTTCGTTTGGGCTTGACGGAATCTATTGGTAATAAATTAGGTCCTATTCAGGAAAAGTTAGAAAAAATAATGACTAATGCCGATGTTTTAATTACAGGGATCAATAATGTGCTTGACAAAAAGACACAAGACGATCTAAAAGTTAGCTTGTCTGAGCTAAGTCAAACAATGACACAGTTTCGTAAAGCATCTACAAATATCAACGTTATTTTAGATGAAAATAAAACACAGATCAAAGGAGTTGTTACAAACTTTAACAAAATTTCGGGAGATTTTGCACAAATATCCGACTCTATTAAAAAAGCTGATTTAGGTAAAACTGTAAAAGAGTTGAACGCTACGATCGCAAAAGTAAACGGAATCATGAAAGGTTTAGACTCTGGTAAAGGAACAATGGGTAAGTTATTGAATGATGACGCATTGTACACTAATCTAGAAAAAACTTCAAAAGAGCTAGAGCTTTTGTTACAAGACGTAAGACTTTATCCAACTAGATATGTAAATATTTCGTTATTCGGGAAGAAAAATAAGCCATACACGGGCCCACCAAGTGATAGTATTCAAAACAATAAAAATTAGCAATTATGAGCTTCTTAGATAACATTTTATTTGCCATTGTTTTAACAATTGGTTTTGGTTATTTTTTCATCAACATCAGAAAAATTATCAGAAACATCAATCTCGGAATAGAGGTGGATAGAAAAGATAATCCAAGTGAACGTTGGAAAAACATGGCTATGATAGCTTTAGGGCAATCAAAAATGGTAAAACGTCCTGTAGCAGGAATTATGCATATTATAGTATATGCGGGATTTATAATAATCAATATCGAGTTACTAGAAATTATTATTGATGGACTTTTTGGGACGCATAGAGTTTTTGCTTTTCTTGGGACCACATACAATGTATTAATTGCTTCTTTCGAAATTCTGGCTGTTTTGGTATTATTTGCTGTAGCAGTTTTCTGGATTCGAAGAAATGTTATTAAATTGAAGCGTTTTATTCATTCTGATTTGAAAGGCTTCCCTAAAAATGATGCTAATTACATTTTATATTTTGAGGTAGTATTGATGACTTTGTTTTTATTAATGAATGCCTCTGATTTACACTTGCAAAATGTGCCAGGCGGTTTTTCACATTTTATAAAAGCCGGTTCTTTTCCTGTGAGTCAGTATATTGAACCAATATTTAACGGTATGTCGAATGAATTAGTCATGTTGTTAACTGAGGCCTTCTGGTGGTTACACATAGTAGGAATCTTGATTTTCATGAACTATCTTTATTTTTCTAAGCACCTACACATATTGCTTGCTTTCCCTAATACGTACTTTGCAGACCTAAATCCGTTAGGTGAATTTGATAACTTAGAAGCGGTAACTAAGGAAGTAAAAATGATGATGGATCCTAATGCCGATCCTTTTGCGGCAGCTCCAGCGGCAGATGCAGGTGAAGTTCCAGCTAAGTTTGGGGCGAGTGATGTTCAGGATTTAAATTGGGTACAATTACTTAACGCTTATACATGTACAGAATGTGGTCGTTGTACATCATCTTGTCCTGCGAATCAAACAGGAAAGAAATTATCTCCTCGTAAGATAATGATGGATACCAGAGATCGTTTAGAGGAAGTTGGTAGAAATATTGATACAAATAAAGGTATTTTTATACCTGATAATAAAACATTATTAAACGATTATATATCTACTGAGGAGTTGTGGGCATGTACTTCATGTAACGCATGCGTCGAAGAGTGTCCTGTAAATATTAGCCCGCTTTCAATTATTATGGATATGCGTCGCTACTTAGTTATGGAGCAAAGTGCAGCACCAATGCCTTTAAATGCTATGATGACTAATATTGAAAATAATGGTGCACCATGGCAATACAATCAACAAGATAGATTAAATTGGAAAGACGAAAATTAGTAGTCTTTATTATATAGAATTTGAAATTAGTAGCTGTAAAGCAATAACCGTATAAAAATTAAAACAATGTCAGAAAGTTTAATTGTGCCTACTATGGCAGAGATGTTAGCTCAAGGGAAACAACCTGAGGTATTATTTTGGGTAGGTTGTGCAGGAAGTTTTGATGATAGAGCTAAAAAGATAACAAAGGCATTTGTACGCATATTAAACCGTGCGAATGTGCCGTTTGCAGTTCTTGGTACTGAAGAAAGTTGTACTGGTGATCCTGCAAAAAGAGCAGGAAACGAGTTCTTGTTTCAAATGCAAGCAATGATGAATATTGAAGTGCTAAACGCATATGAAGCAAAGAAAATTGTAACTGCTTGTCCTCACTGCTTTAATACATTAAAAAATGAATATCCAGAGTTGGGTGGTCAATACGAAGTCGTTCACCATACTGAGTTTTTGAAGTCGTTACTAGACGATGGTAGGTTGACTATTGAGGGTGGACAGTTTAAAGGAAAAAAAATTACTTTTCACGATCCTTGCTATTTAGGAAGAGCTAACAAGATTTATGAGGCACCAAGAGAATTAATAGAAAAGCTAGATGTTGAGCTAGTCGAAATGAAACGTTCTAAAGCTAACGGTTTATGCTGTGGCGCAGGAGGTGCTCAAATGTTCAAAGATGCTGAGCCTGGTGATAAAGAGGTAAATGTGTTAAGAACAGAAGATGCTTTAGAAGTTCAGCCGGATATCATTGCAGCTGGTTGTCCTTTTTGCAATACCATGATGACAGATGGAATAAAGAATAAAGAAAAAGAGGGCGAGGTTCAAGTGATGGATATCGCTGAATTAATCGCAAATGCTCAAGATTTATAATAGAATATAGGATTAGGGAATAGCATAGCATATTCCCTAATTTTTTTAATAGTTTATAGGTACGTTAGCCGTATCTAAAAATAAAATCATAATCATGTACGTACCATTTGAAAATTTACCTGAAGATTCAAGAATTTGGATTTATCAATCGAATAGAAAGTTTTCGGATGCCGAATTCTCAGAGATAGAAATAGCTTTACAATCATTTCTTGAAGGTTGGGCAGCTCACGGAACTAGTCTAGAATCTTCATATCAATTAAAATATAACCGATTTATCATTATTGCAGTAAATCAAGAAGTGCAGGCGGCAACAGGTTGTTCAATAGATTCTTCTGTTGAATTTATACAAAGCTTAGAGCAAAAGTATACTGTTGATTTATTAGATAAGATGAATGTTACCTTCAAATTAGGAGAACATATCGCTCATAAACCATTAATCGATTTTAAGAAAATGGTTAAAGACAAAGCCGTTACCGAAAATACGATCGTATTTAATAATCTAATTAATAATGTCCAAGAGTTTAACGATTCATGGGAAGTGCCTGCAATTGATAGCTGGCATAGTCGTTTTTTCTAGTATAAGTCGTATAAATAGTAAAACATAATTGACATCAGAATTGTAGTTCATGATGTCTTTTTTGTTCTTATGAGATGCTGTTTTATTTGCAGTTAGTACTTACTTCATCAAAAAATAGTGCTAAAAAAACGAAAGTGGCGTGAACCAAGAAATATTAAGCATTAATTAAACGTAATTTCAAATCCCTTTTATTAAATTCGTTCCAATAAATTACATAAATGAGAATTGCCATAGTTTGTTATCCAACATTTGGAGGAAGTGGAGTAGTAGCTACAGAGTTAGGATTAGAATTGGCTCCTCAAGGTCATGAAGTACACTTCATTACGTACAGCCAACCTGTTCGTTTAGCATTACTAAATGCTAATGGGCATTACCATGAGGTCAACGTACCTGAGTATCCATTGTTTCACTACCAACCGTACGAGTTAGCTTTATCTAGCAAATTAGTTGATATGGTTAAGTTATACAAAATCGAGATTTTGCATGTGCATTACGCGATACCTCATGCTTATGCAGGTTATATGGCTAAGCAAATGCTTAAAAGTGAAGGAATTAAGATACCAATGGTCACAACACTTCATGGTACAGATATTACTTTAGTAGGAAATCACCCTTTTTATAAGCCAGCAGTGAGTTTTAGTATCAATAAGTCAGATATTGTTACCTCTGTGTCAAAAAGTTTAAAAGATGATACGTATAAACTACTGAATATTAAGAAGGATATTCATGTGATTCCTAATTTTATTGAGTTAGATAAAAACAGGCAGGATCCGTCAATAGCATGTCACCGATCTGTTATGGCTAAAAAAGACGAAAAGATTATTACGCATATTAGTAATTTTCGTAAAGTCAAAAGAATACCTGATGTGATTAGAATTTTTCATCAGATTCAGCAATCAATACCAGCCAAATTAATGATGGTTGGTGATGGACCCGAAAAAGAAAAAGCGGAGGTTTTATGTCAAGAATTAGGCATATCAGACAAAGTCATCTTTTTTGGAAACAGTAATGAAATTGATAAAATTTTAAGTTATTCAGATTTGTTTTTGCTCCCTTCGGAAACAGAAAGTTTTGGTTTAGCCGCTCTTGAGGCTATGGCTTGGGGAGTACCTGTTATTTCAAGTAATTCAGGCGGTTTACCCGAGGTGAATTTTGAGGGTATATCGGGTTACTTGTCTGATGTAGGAAATATTGATGAGATGGCAAACTATGCAATAAAGATTTTAGAAGACGAAACGATCCTAGCCCAATTTAAAGAGAATTCATTGATGGTAGCTAAAAAGTTTGATATTAAAAACATTTTACCATTATATATCGAATTATATAAAAAAGCGATAAAAAAGCATTCGTAATGCAATAGATAATCAACAACTTTTAGGAATTTTATGGAATGGCCTTGTTAAGCAATTAGTTCACCTATGAAATAAATTATAGTCACATTGTTTAGTATTGCAGTTGTATCATTTAGTGGTAATAAGACTACAACGACAGAAAAGAATGGTTTGTATGAGGTGCTAACACAGCAGTCATATGGTGGAGGAAACATTCGGGTTTTTGAAATTTTATCAGAGCTAAATGAAATTAAAATGCTCCAAAATGATGAAATACTAAACAAGAAGATACGTGCACAAGATGTTCAAAATTCCAATTTTGTTATTTTGAATATGGGAGAAAAAGCATCTGGAGGATATACAATAGGAATTGAATCTGTTCGTGAGACCGATGAAAATATTATTATAAAAGTAAAAGAAACGGCACCAAAGGAAGGATCCATGGTTACTCTAGCAATTACATATCCTTTTTGTGTAGTTAAAATCAATTCTAAAAAAGAAATTATTATTCAATAAAAAAATGCCGCTATCTCTAGTGGCATTTTTTATTAAAGCTTATAATTAAAATTGGTATTTAACACCCAATGCAATATCTGAACCGTAGTTGTTTTTGTAATATCCATTACCACCAAATTCAGGTCTAAAGTCAATAGAGATCAATAATGGGATATCAAAGTTGTATTCTAATCCAATATCACCAGCTGCAAATGCAAATGTGTCGTTGTAGCTTCCACTGTTATCTTTATAACCATAGCTTCCTAAACCACCACCAACTCCTGCATACCAATTGAATCCTCCATCAATATTCCATACCCATTGGTATAAAGCTGCAAGTTTAATGGCATTATCATCATAACCATTATTGTTAAAGTTTTTTCTGTTTCTCCAACCTAAATCTAATTCAAGTCTATTGTTGTCTCCTAAACCTCTTTGGTAAGTTATTTCTGTTCCAAAACCACCACTGTCACCTAAACGAAGACCTAATGCATTTTTAGATATATCTTGTGCTTGTGCGCTAAATGCTAGACCTACTAGCATAACAGCTGATAAAATAATTTTTTTCATATACTGATTTTTTTAGCAAAGGTAGGAGGTAAGTACATGTATCGAATTATATAATTCTTTCGAAATGTTATACAATTGCCATATTTGCTCTAGCATAGAATAAAATCAGACAATTTTTTTATCTATTTCCCATTATCGAGGCGATTAGTTGCTTGCTGATTTGATCTTCCATTTCAAATAAGTTTTCATCATCATGATAAGTTGATTCATCATATTGATAAAGTTTCCATCTTTTCTTATTGTATTCTAGTGACGTAAGGTTCTCTACCCAGTCTCCTGAATTTAAATAGGTAGTGTTGCCTTTTTTTGTTTCTTTCAAAAGAATTTTTGGTTCATGTATATGGCCACAAATAACAAAGTCATATTTGTTTTCTATAGCTAGTTCTGTCGCTGTTTCCTCAAAGTCTGAAATGTGTTTTACGGCTTTTTTCACACTCGCTTTTATTTTTTTCGAAAAGGAGTAGGGTTCTTTTCCTATTTTTTTCAAAAACCAATTCACTAATCTGTTACAAAGTATTAAGTAATCATATCCTTTACCCCCTAGCTTAGCGATCCATTTTGCATGGTTGACGCTCGCATCAAAAACATCTCCGTGAAAAATCCATGCTGTTTTGTCGTCAAGTTCAAGAACTAATTTATCTGCTAGAGAGAAATTGCCCATAGCGAAGTCACTAAATTTTCGTAACATTTCGTCATGATTTCCTGTGATGTAGTGCACTTTTGTACCCTTAGAGGCTAGGCTTATTATTTTTTGGATAACTTTTAAATGTGATTTAGGGAAGTAGGACTTTCTAAATTGCCAAATATCTATAATATCACCATTGAGGACAAGTATTTCAGGTTTTATCGAAGATAGATAATTGAGAAGCTCCTCGGCATGACTTCCATAGGTTCCCAAGTGTACATCTGAGAGCACAACTAATTCAACTTTTCTTTTTTTCAAGGTGATGCAATTTGAAGTTTTACAAATTAAAAACACTATTGTTAATTGAAATGCATTTAAAAGTTAAGAAAAAGAATGTAAATCATGTTTTTTATGCTAATTTGTTACTTGTTTTTTAAACAATTAAACTATTAACTTTTGAACTTTCAACTAAAATAGTACATTTGTTTAAAACTAAAAATAATGGCGGGAAATAGCTACGGAACATTATATAAAATCACCACTTTTGGTGAGTCTCATGGAGAAGCATTAGGCGGAATAATAGATGGTTGTCCTTCTGGTTTAGTCCTAGATTTAGAGGCTATAGAACTAGAAATGTCTAGAAGAAAACCTGGTCAATCAGCTATAGTTACACAGCGTAAAGAACCGGACGCAGTACAATTTTTATCTGGAATATTCGAAGGTAAAACAACTGGAACTCCAATAGGATTTATTATTCCTAATACAAATCAAAAATCAGACGATTACTCTCATATCAAAGACAACTATAGACCTAGTCACGCAGATTATGTTTACGATCAGAAATATGGTTTTAGGGATTATCGTGGTGGTGGTCGTAGCTCTGCAAGAGAGACTGCAAGTAGAGTGGTTGCTGGTGCTATCGCCAAACAAATGCTTCCCGACATAAAAATTAATGCTTACGTCTCAGCTGTGGGACATATATCATTGAATAAACCCTACCAAGAGCTAGATTTTAAAAATATAGAAAATAACCCTGTGCGTTGTCCTGACCCTGAAATGGCTGTCGTAATGGAAGATTACATACGAGAAATTAGAAAGCAAGGGGATACCGTAGGAGGAACAGTTACCTGCGTTATACAAAATGTACCTGTAGGACTTGGAGAACCGGTATTTGATAAACTACACGCCGAGCTTGGTAAAGCTATGCTGTCTATCAATGCAGTGAAAGGTTTTGAGTACGGAAGTGGTTTTGAAGGTTCTAAGATGAAAGGTAGCGAGCATAATGATTTGTACAACCCTGATGGTACAACTAGAACAAACTTGTCAGGAGGTATTCAAGGAGGTATAAGTAATGGGATGGATATTTACTTTAATGTTGCTTTTAAACCAGTTGCTACCATCATGCAAAAGCAAGAATCTTTAGACAATAAAGGTAATATTACTGAAATGACTGGAAAAGGACGACATGATCCATGTGTGGTTCCTAGAGCCGTACCTATAGTCGAGGCCATGGCAGCCATAGTATTAGCCGACTTTTATTTGATCAATAAAACATATTAAGTCTGTAAAAGATAATAATCAAAGGGTGTTGTCATCTTCTTATAAAAAAATGACATTTGGGTAATTTTTGGAGTAAATCCAAGCAACTAATATAAAATAAATGAATTCTAAAGAAACAAAAAAAGCATCAATTTTATCTAATTTGACAACGCAAATCCTGATTGCAATGATTTTGGGAGCGGCGCTAGGTATAGTACTTCACAATACAATCTCGGAGGCAGCAGCCTTAGAATTCAGTAATAAAATTAAAATTTTAGCCACTGTTTTTATTCGTTTGGTTCAAATGATTATATCACCATTAGTATTTACCACTTTGGTTGTTGGTATTGCTAAATTAGGTAATGTAAGTGCGGTAGGACGTATTGGAGGTAAAGCCCTTGGGTGGTTTTTTACTGCTTCTCTTATTTCTTTATTAATAGGATTATTCTATGTTAATATTTTAGAGCCTGGAGTAGGTCTTAACCTGTCAGATGTAGATGTTAATTCTGTTTCAGAAGTAGCGGATAAAACACAAAACATTAACTTCAATAACTTTATAGAACATATTGTTCCTAAGAGTATTTTTGAGGCGATGTCTACAAATGAGATTTTACAAATCGTAGTTTTTTCGATCTTTTTTGGATTGGCTGCAGCTTCTATTGGAGATCATGTTAAACCGGTTATTAATGCCTTAGACAAATCATCTCATATCATTTTAAAAATGGTAAATTATGTAATGAATTTTGCTCCTATAGGCGTGTTTGGCGCGATAGCGGGTGTATTCGCCGTTAGAGATTTCCAAGAATTAGCAATCACATATTTTAAATTTTTCGGTTCGTTTTTGATTGGAATTTCTACTCTTTGGGTATTTTTGATTGCTGTTGGATATCTATTTTTAAAGAGTAGAATGACGGTTTTATTAAAAAGAATCGTTAGCCCTTTGATTATTGCTTTTGGTACTACTAGTAGTGAAGCGGTTTTCCCAAAGTTAACTGAAGAACTAGAGCGCTTTGGAGTAAAAGATAAAATAGTTTCATTTATGTTACCACTAGGATACTCATTTAACTTAGATGGTAGTATGATGTACATGACCTTCGCAAGTATTTTTATTGCTCAAGCTTATGGTATAGAGTTGGATCTAGGAACGCAATTAACGATGTTACTCGTTTTAATGCTTACTAGTAAAGGAATTGCAGGTGTGCCAAGAGCTAGTTTAGTAGTTGTTGCAGCTACCTGCGGAATGTTTGATATCCCTATCGAAGGAATCGCTTTGATATTGCCTATTGATCACTTTTGTGACATGTTTAGAAGTGCCACCAATGTATTAGGTAACGCATTGGCAACTTCAGTTGTAGGACAATGGGAAGGCGATAGTGACATCGAAGCAACTGAATAATAGTATTTGTTTTTAAAAATAGATCAACAAAACCTCCTTTAGACTACTAAAGGAGGTTTTTTTTAGAAATAGATTTTATTCTTTTTTTAGCCATGCAAAATCTAAAATCGTAAAATAAATGGTAACATTCAAGTAGCTACTTTCACGCTCGCAGGGTATTGAGTCACTATATTTTATGTACTTGCATTTCATATAGAGAATCGATTTTTATTATAATCCATTTTTCATAATATGGATTTGTTGAAATTAATATTTTTTCTAAATATATAAAGTGTTGTTAAACAGAGTGTTTATTTTTTTTGTAACTTTATTATTGTTATTATTTTAGAGTATTTAATTTATAAAGGCTACTGATATGAAATCAATACTATTTACATCACTTTTTATGTTATCATTTTCATTTTATGCTCAAGTAGGTATTGGTACAACAGCACCTTCTGCAAAGTTAGATATAAATGGAGATTTAAAAATTAGAACGATTCTGTTGGATACTGACGCAAATTCTGCCAAGGATTCCATACTAGTAGTTAAAAGCGGAATCATAAATAGAGTTACTTCTAAACAAATTTTTGAAAGTAATATTAAATCTTTTGTAAGGGCAACAGGAAGTAGTAGTACTTCTTTGGGGTTATCGATAGGAAGTTCTGGTTTTAAAAAGATTGCTTTTAATACGGAGTTATTTGATGAAAATAACGACTATAATCCTAGCTCATACGAGTTCTTAGTACCTCGAGACGGGATATACAGCGTTTACGTGCAATATGAGGTTTCTTCTTTGCTCGCAGCAACAAATGTAGGTGTTGCTATTTTTACTGATATAAATGGCGTGGCCAGTATAGCTGCGCAAGAAGTGTATGATAATATTGCTGTTTTAGGCCTAAATGTGTCGCCTCCTACCAGACGAACGCAAACACTCCTAAAATTAAATGCAGGTGATAAGATTTTCTTTGGTGCTTCTTCGAGTTTAGCTATAACATTGGTAGGAGGGGCCAAATCATATTTTACTATCAATCAAGTGAGGTAAAATTTTTAAACAATTTAATGTATTTTAGTCTGCATCATCATTTTATGTTTGTCTTTAATAAAGCTAAGCAGCATGGACCGCTTAAGGTAAGGGCTTGTTCTTTCTTCGCGTTTATTTAAATTAGCAGCTATATGAAATCGAAACTAGTAGCATTAAGCTCAAGTAAATATAGAATTTAATTTTTAATATTTTTCAGCGTTAACTTAATCTTTCTACTTATTTTTGGGCATATATAATACTAAACTTAAAAATATTATAATGAAAAAAACAATTGTAATTGCTTGTTCAATTTTGGCTTTAGCTAGTTGTAAAAAGGAAGAAAAAGTGCAAGAAATGAAGTCGGATGTGGCTTATGCTAGCTTTGGCGATAGCATTTCGGCAGAGAATGCATTGTCAAAAGAAGAGATATTAGCGACTTATGCTAAAATGGTCCAAGGAGATACTGTTGCTGTTAAATTCAAATCAAAGATTAAAGCGGTTTGTAAAGAAAAAGGTTGCTGGATGAATCTAGATTTACCTGACGAAAAAGAAGTTTTTGTAAAATTTAAAGACTATGCTTTTTTTGTCCCTACAGACTCTAAAGATGAAGAGGTAATCATAAGCGGTAAAGCCTATGTAAGTGTAGAATCTGTTGAAGATTTAAAACATTATGCTAAGGATGGCGGCAAGTCGCAAGCTGCCATTGATAGTATTGTAGCTCCTAAAACGAAGTATTCATTGATGGCTGATGGTGTATTAATTCAAAAGTAAGCCAACGGTCTTTAAATTTATAATAAAAAAAGCGCTCCTTTTCAGGGGCGCTTTCACTATGATAAATCAACAAAATTATTTTTTCTCAATCCACAATCTTGCATTAACAAAAGCTTCATGCCATGGCGAAACCTCATCGTTTCTACCAGCTGGATAATTAGCCCAGTTCCACTGGAAAGTAGAGCGCTCAATATGTGGCATCATCACTAAATGACGACCTGTTGTGTCACATAACATTGCTGTGTTGTAATCAGATCCATTTGGATTTGCAGGATAGCTGTCATAACCGTATTTCCCTACAATGTTGTAGTTTGCTTCTGGTTCTGGCAAGTTGAATTTTCCTTCTCCATGTGATACCCAAACCCCTAATGTAGCTCCTGAAAGAGT
The DNA here is from genome assembly GCA_963975235.1 of uncultured Flavobacterium sp. Taxonomy (GTDB): domain Bacteria; phylum Bacteroidota; class Bacteroidia; order Flavobacteriales; family Flavobacteriaceae; genus Flavobacterium. Next base: position 13,344 of record CAXBGV010000031.1, read on the forward strand.
TGACAACATTACCGATTTGTTTTCTTGAATCGTTACTGAGGTAAAGATACTTTCGTGCTTATTACTATCGTTATGAAGCATTTTTCCGTGTACTTCGTGCTCTGGATTTATTTTTTCTAATTCCATCAACAACTGGCAACCATTGCAAATACCTACTGATAAAGTGTCTTCTCTTTTAAAGAAACTATCCAAAGCTGTTTTTGCTTTTTCGTTGTACAAGAAAGCTCCAGCCCAACCTTTAGCAGATCCCAATACATCGGAGTTAGAGAATCCTCCAACAGCACCAATGAACTGAACATCTTCTAGGTTTTCACGTCCCGAAATCAAATCGGTCATGTGAATGTCTTTTACATCAAAACCAGCTAAATACATGGCATTAGCCATTTCACGTTCTGAGTTGCTTCCTTTTTCACGAATGATGGCCGCTTTTGGTCGAGCATTTCCGTTAATGACAGGCTTTTTACCTGTAAAATGAGCAGGGAACGTGAACTGTAACGCTTGGTTTTTATAATTATCAAAACGCGCTTGTGCTGTTCCGTTTTTAGATTGTTTTTGATCTAATAAAAAAGAGGTCTTGAACCAGATATCTCTGTATTTTGCAATATCTAATTCACAAGAGCTAAACGCTAACTTTGCAGTTGTATTTACTGTTCCTAATTTATAGAAAGAAACACCATCTGCATTTAACTTAGCTTCTAAATCAGCATCACTTTTTGCTTGAAAAACAAGACCAATATTCTCAGCAAAAAGGTATTTAATAATGTCTTTTTCTTCAAAAACAGAGAAATCAATCTTGGCACCCAAATTTACATCTGCAAAACACATTTCTAATAAAGTAGTGATCAAACCACCACTTCCTATATCGTGTCCTGCTACAATTTGATTGTCAAGAATTAACTCTTGTATTGTATTGAAGGCTTTTTTGAAGAAAGCAGCATCTTTGATAGTAGGTGCATCTTTACCGATTTTATTCAACGTTTGTGCAAACGATGAGCCTCCTAATTTAAATTCGTCTTGCGATAAATTAATATAATAAATAGAATCCCCGTCTTTTTGCAAGACAGGCTCTACTACTTTTTGAATATCAGTACAGTTTCCACCTGCTGAGATAATTACCGTTCCCGGTGCAATTACTTCCTCGTTTGGATAACGTTGTTTCATAGAAAGCGAATCTTTTCCTGTTGG